>QMPA01000018.1 GCA_003650365.1 Bacteroidota bacterium
TCGTAAGTTGGATTTGGTTCGTCGCCACCGGAGTAGCCTGAAACAACTTCATTCACACCTTCTAATCGGCTATAAATGGCTTCGCTGCACCAAAAGCAGCCCGAGCCAAAAGTGGCGGTATCTTGTTGAGTTTTCATATTTTGGGTGTTTGAAATTAAAAAAGGAACTGCAAAAAATAAAAGGAGAAGAATTTTCATAATGTCAGTCACACCTTTTCTTCTTCGCATATGAATTTTTAATTTGAAATACAAAGGATGTCGTTATCGTTCTTCCCAAATTTTTGGGTTTCTACTTGTGTGTAACACAGCAAGAATTTCAACTTTATTGTTTACAAGTCTGTAATGTACCCCAAAAGGAAAATGCTTCATGAACCTAACCCTTGTGTCTCTATACTTTTTCTCAAATAATAAGGGATTTTTCTTCAATAACTCAATATCTGAAAACAAAGCAGTTAGAAACTTATCTGTTACTGTGGGAACTTTTTCATCGTAATAATCAACAATTTCCTGGATGTCCTCTTTTGCGAGTAGACGAATATTAAGGGAGTACATTTATTTTCTTCGAATTGAGGATTTTAATTCATCAAGGTTTATATAACCATCTGTGTTTTTGTCTGCCTCCACAAGACGGGCATCAAGAATTGATTTGTGTTGTGTACTCAATTCACTTTGTTCTTGAATTTGTAGAATATGTAACTGAAACTCCTCCAAATCTTTAAAATGAGTTTTGGCAAGTTTAATTTCTTTATCTATCGTTATGGTTGTCATGACAAAATCTTTAATTCTCTACAAAATTAATTGAATTGTTCTTTCAATGCAAAAAAAACTGATATACTAAATCATAATCAGCGGTTTACCAAAAACCACTTCTTCAATATCCGGCGAAGGCCGCAGGAATTTATCCCGAAAGCCATTCATTTCGTCAATTGTTTTATTAGACAGGAGCTCTGCCATTTCTTCAATCACTTTCTCACCGATGACCATGGGAGGCATATTCATCACCAATTTGTTGCCATTGAACTGTGCAACGAGTTGGTATTCTTTCATATCTTTGATTTCGCTTCCAGTAAAAAAACATTTCGACAGCCAATCATCCAAATCAAAAGTACGCATGTCAATAAACATTGGAGGCTTGTTTGCCACAAAACCAGCATAATACTTTTGCAGATTCATCAAAGATTCTTCTGACATCGCTTTTTGTATTTCCTGGTGGCAATCTGTGCAAATGGCATATTCATAGGCCGTTGAATAAAAATCGTGGCCTTCATAACTTCTAATTGCTTTTTCTACAACATAAGAAGTGCCTTCGTCTAACAGATATTTTCCACACACCTGACAGTGTTCAAAGGGTTTGTCTTCTGCATCAGAATAAAACCTTTTTGGTATTTCAATTTTAAATTCTTGTTGATTTCCTTCATTCATCTGAACAGCAAAAGTAAGAGTTTTGGAGAAAAATGTAGCTACCAATTCCATTTTAAATTAATGTTTAGCCCCCACTCCTATTTTACTCCTTACATTGATGCCAATTTATTAAGCTGATGGTTGACAAAAAATCACTAAACAATAATCACTATTTTAGCAGTCGTAATTAATCACAATTCCATGAAAAAGGTTGACGTTTTCAGTACGCTATTGTTTGTCAGTACGCTTCTCATTTCACAAAAAGCAAGCGCCCAGTTTGACTTTGTAGTTCAGCCCTGCGCCGACAGTGCCGCTGTTATTGCCCTGGTTGACACTGTTTTCCTGGCAGGGATGCCCCCGGAATCCATCGCGAATATTACTTTTTATGGTGACCCTACTTCTGTGGGTTACTATAGTGATGGACATTTTCTTGGTTTTGAAACTACCAAAGGAATGATTATGACGAATGGTAAATCGGATGATGCTGACAAATCGAATATTTGCAATAGCGCACAAAATGCAAGCACCAACAACAGTGGAGTAGAGAACGACCCTGACCTGCAATTGCTTTCAGGTGCTTCAGCTCACGATGGGTGCATTATTGAGTTCGATTATAAATCAACCGACGATACCGTACGGTTCAACTATGTTTTTGCTTCTGAAGAATACCATGATTATGTGACTGGGCTAGTTAACGATATGTTTGGGTTTTTCCTGAGTGGCCCGGGAATCACTGGCCCCTATAGTAATAATTCAGAATATGTTGCATTAATCCCGGAGACGTTTACAGGCGTTACCATCAATACAGTTAACTTTGGTAAAGGAGGAATTACCTGCACCGGGAAACCTACAGGATGTACTAATTGTGAATGGTTGAAAGACAACAGCCAGATGAGCGACCCCGCATTTAATAGATTTGTTTACGATGCCTTAACAAAGCCCCTTGTCGCAAAATTGGGAATACAAGCCGGTGAATGGAACCATATTAAAATGGCTATTGGAGATGGCGGGGATGCTATTTACGACTCGGGTGTACTGTTGGAGAAGGGCAGTTTTACTACCAGGCTTATTACAGATGTCAGTGAAATACTGCCAAATAAAACACAGAAACTATTGCAAGTAGCGCCCAATCCATTTGATGAGAGTACATTAATCTCTGCACAATGGGAATACAGCGCGAATGTTCGCATTGAAATATATAGCAATACAGGTCAGTGTGTTAAGATGCTCAAATTAGGGAATTCATCAACAGACAATATCCAAATTCAATGGTACGGGCGAGACCAGAATGGGAATATTCTCCCATCAGGCATTTATCATGTATTGATGTTTTTGGATGGAATTAAAGTGGAAAGCCTCAGAATTATGAAAAAATAGTAGGAGATTTTCTATTCCCCTTCGCGAAATCATGCTGTAAAAAGCATTATTTTTGAAACCAAAATATAAGCAATATAAATATGAGTCTTGAAGTAAAAGGAACACTAGTCAGAAAGCTTGAACCCGTAAGTGGCGAAAGCAAAAATGGAAGATGGGAAAAGCAAGAATTTGTGATTGAAACCGATGACCAATACCCCAAAAAAATATGTATGGATGTGTGGGGCGATAAAGTCTCCATGTTATCCGCTGTTGCGGAAGGCGACCGATTGACCGTTTCCATCAATTTGGAATCACGCGAATACAACAACCGCTGGTACACCAATGTAAGGGCATGGCGCATTGTAAAAGATGCCGATGAAGGCGAAGCACCTCTCCCACCACCGGATGCTCCACCGCCAGATATTACTGAAGCTGAGGATGATTTGCCGTTTTAAAGAAAAATACAAATTATCAGTTGCTTATCGGGATTTAAATCCCGATACTCTGAGCTTCCGAATTTTAAATTCGGAAGAGCGATCTTTGAAATTGCAAATCTCAATAAATCAAATAACAAATAAATCGCAAAAAACAAATGCCAAACGTTTGAATTTTGAATTTTGATTTTTGAGAATTGAGATTTATTTGTTTTTTGGAATTTGTTATTTGGTATTTAATTCAGCATGTCCCAAAAAATAATACTTGCCCATTTAGCAGTCATCGCCGCCAATATTATTTACGGCCTAAATTACGTGATTGCCAAAGGTATTATGCCTGATTACCTGCAACCCAGGGTAATTATTCTTTTCAGAGTGTTAGGTGCAATGATTGTTTTTCAATTGGTCAGTCTGTTTTTCCCTAAAGAGAAAGTAAGCAAGAAAGATCTGTGGCGACTGGCTTTGTGTGCTGTTTTCGGTATTGCCATTAATCAGATCATGTTTTTTGAAGGGCTCAACCTATCCACCCCCATCAATGCTTCCATTATTATGGTGAGCATCCCCATATTGGTTTTACTATTCTCACATTTTTTTATTGGTGACCGGATGTCCACTAACAAGATTATCGGTATTTTATTAGGTGCTTTGGGTGCAGCCTGGCTGATTCTACATGGGAGTGACTTCTTATTTACTTCAGGAACATTTATTGGCAATCTGTTTCTTCTTATCAATGCATCATCTTATGCACTTTTCCTGGTATTGGTAAAACCACTGATGGCAAAGTACAGCCCGCTTACCATTATGAAATGGCTGTTTACCTTTGGTTTGGTTTTGGTTTTCCCGTTTTCTATTCGCTTAACGCTTGATGCTGATTACACTCAAATTCCTTTTAAAATATGGATGTCTGTTGGATATGTCATTTTATTTACGACTGTATTGGCTTACTTTTTAAACAACTTCTCTTTGAAGAAGATCAGTCCAACCATGAATAGTTCTTACGCTTATTTACAGCCTTTTTTAGCCACCCTTGTTGCACTGGCATTAGGGAAAGATTATTTGACCTGGACAGAAGTCATTGCCGCTCTATTTATTTTTACCGGTGTTTATTTTGTGAGCAGGAAGGCTGCTGTACAAAAGAAAATGAGAAAATAGGTATTGCTGTTTTGGGTTATTAGATCACATCTTCGCTATTCTCCTGAAAGCCAAAAATGAAATTAAACTTGCATCTCGCCTCTTTTTATTGTACCTTGTGCTGAAATTAAAAACAAGATATTATGCCAACTTACATCCTTTTAACCAAGCTTGCCCCTGAGGCCACTTACCAGTTGAAAGATCGCGCAAAAAGCAGCCACGACTGGTATACACATGTGAAAGAAAAATGTCCTGAAGTAAAATTTATTGCCCATTATGCTTTATTGGGACAGTACGATTTCCTCGATATTTACGAGGCACCAGATGAAGAAACCGCCGCAAAAGTATCCATGATTAGCCGGGCTGGCGGTGCTTTGTATGCAGAAAGTCTGATTGCTATTCCACACAAACGTTTTCTTGAAATTACGGAAGAATTATCGGAACAGTACGATTCGATATTTAAGTCATTCATGAAAAAGAAGAGGGAGTAGTTTCCAGTCGGCAGTCGAAGCAATCTACAGTCGGCGGTTGGCAGTCTTCGATTGACATTGAAATACCAACTGTGGACTGAAGACTGAAGACTACAAACTGATCCCTACAATGCAAATTGCAAGCGGGCCAGAATGCCAAAGTTTGGCAAGCCCTCAAAATAGGTAGGAACAGGCCGCCACACTGCTTCAATATGGAGAATCCTCATGATGTTTTCAAAACCAAAACCCAGTTCCAGGTAATGGTTTCCGGGAATACGCATGTCCCAGGGAAAATCCAGTACTTGCTGGTGTTTTTCGCTGACAAATCCATATAAATATTTACCCGAAAAAACAGTACGGATATTCAATGCACGAATCAATGGTATCCGGCTCATTAGAATTCCATTGGTGTGATATTCAGCCATCACGCTAAAATAACTGTCACTGGCAACAGTCGAATTGTTCAATAAATTAAAACGATAGCGCGAATAGCCATAGGTTTCGTTACCACGTTGCCACTCCAGTAATGGGAAAGGTACTTTTCCTAACAATGTACCGGTTTCAAGAATATACCTGAACCAGGTGGCACCAATATTAAAGTTGTGGTTAACCAGAAGATGAAGTTTCATATAAAAATCAGAATTGCCGGCAACAGTGTATCTTCCCACAGTACTTACCAGGCTAACAATAGGGTAATGCGTTCCAAAATAATATCTTCTGAAATACTTATCCATGACTTTCTCATTCCATGAAAGCCGCCATACCATTGTTATGGAATTACTATAAATGGCGTCAACCGACTTATCATCATGCACGAAAGGCACATTCAGGCTCTGACGCATATCAAAGTAATTGTAGGCAAGCATTACTTGAGTTCCATCGCGTATTTCCCGCTCTATATGAGCCTTAAAACTGTACAACATTGAACGGCGATCATTTTGCCATCGTTTAAAAAAGGAAGCGATAAAGCTGTCCTCACCCGTTGCAGCACCAGCACCTTTTATCAAGAATATACGCCCTAAGGCACCCAGTAGTAGCAAGTCTTTTGTATATTCTAATCCAATCACCGAACGTTTGTCGGTTTTAAATTTCCAGGCAAAACTGCCACCATATTTCCATCTTTCATCCCCGAAACCATATCCAAGCTTCCCTCCCACAAAAAAACGCTTACTCAATTGCTCCGAAGTACGGCCGGAAAAAGACAGACGCAGACCCTCTACACTGTTCCACCTAATGAGTTCGAGATAAGGGCCCAAATCGAATTTACCAAAGTTATAATAACCTGTAAATAGCATGGAGGTATTTTTGTTCAACAGTTTTATCCAGCGGATATTATTAATAGAATCAATAGTATTAATCGTGTTTACACTCGCCTGATTCTTAGCCAGAAAACGGTAAGAATCGATTAGGGAATCTGTCTCCACTATGTGTTTGTTGCTTTGCAGGCTGTCGGCCTTGCTAGGCCGCATTGCATTATCACCCAGTAAAACATCGCTGTATGTTGTTGTTTTTGAGACATCCAGAACCATTTCACTTTTAGCTGCTTTCAATTTACTATAATTAAAACTGGCAGAAAAGTTATTCTCCAAAAAGAAAAAGGTAGAATCATTCACCCTCACAAAGTCGAAAGCAACGGTGAAGGTGTTTAAGAAATTAACATTGGCAGAAGAGGGTAAAATGGCCGTAACGGAAGTGAGAGCCCACAAATCTTTCACGACGGTAAATTCGCCTGTAAAGGCAGGGTCCTTCTTGCGTTTTGGAAGATAACGGATGCGGTACTCCATTCCCTTATCAGTTGTGATGCTGTCTTCGAGGTAGTAACGATAAAACTGAAGCCCACTGCTTGAAATCGGGCTTACAAACCGCTTCTGAAAAAGCTCAACATAATTGTTATAAAAATTCACTTCGGCACTCATGGCATTGGTATACCCTTTTACATCGAGGCTCTCTAGTAATCCAATTCCGTTTTGCCTGAGAGCAATCTGTTCAACAACAACCTCGTTATCAACATTATCAACAAAATTATCATTTACTTTCTCAGAATAAAAAACTGGCACACTCAATAAGTCAGCGCTCTCAGCGCTCTCAGGCAAAACTTTTTTAAGTTGCTTAAGTAAATTGTTGTCAAGGGTTTCAGGCTGTACATTGGCAAAACTTACGGCTAAATTGGTATAAGTTCTGCAACTGTATTTTGAAAACTGATCAGGGTTGTTTCTATCCTTATTTTTAATAATCTGACGTAAAATTGGATGTGCCGGATTTTCACTTGGTTTAATAGTGACTTCATTTAACAACGCACTACTTTCTGTTAAACGAATAATCAGTTGATACTTCTTTCCGTGTTCAACAAATACTTTCAAGGTATTGTATCCCAGTTGTGAAAACACCAATGTATCGTCATGCTGCCTCGATTTTATAGAAAATTTTCCAAGGGTATCAGAAATGGTTCCGATGGTTGTATTCAGAAAATAAATATTGGTAAACGGAAGCGGATCATTGGTCAGGTCATCAACTACAAAGCCTTCAATTTTTGTGGTTTGTGCATTTATTCCGGTATGTAATACCAGCAACGTTATGGTTAGCAAAAAGCTATAGAATAAAACCCGACCGTATTTTAGCGTTTGATTCATATCTTGAATCACAAGAATTTAATATTTGCTTATTTCAGTAATGTAAAAAGACAAATTATTTCACTACGAGTTGCTTTCTTAAAGACCCAGGTGAAAAAAACTAATTTGACACTTTTTCAAACACTTCTACCTTGAAGTTATCGACATCAAAACTAGATTTACCCCGCTTCCAGAAAAAGAACTTCACGTCATCATCACGGTTACGAAGTTCCGGGGTCAGGTATTCAAATGTATATTTTTCCCATTTATTATTCAATGATTTCGGTTTTATTTGCGGGGCATAATAGCCATAGTTCCCCCCCTTTCTATCCATTGTAATAACCATACAAGGCCACTGCCCTTCAAAATCATCGGCAAATCTTAAATCAAAACTAAGCACCACCCACAGGTGATCTTTGTCGGTTAACTCACTATAATCGATCTGTCTTGTCAGTGCATAATCCTGATTTTCAGCCAGTCGATAAAATTTATTTCCTGTTTCGCCGACCAAAACCCCATCTTGCTCATTATCCTCAAAAGTTAATTCCTGAACCAATGATGATTGATAGCCATCTCGGTTTTCAAAAGGCATTCTCCCCGAATAAGTTCTTTGTATTAAAAGTAATTCTTTGTCTTTAGGCGTAACGGAAGTTTTCAAAAATGTGGCCCAATAGTAGGCTTTAGTGGTTTGGGTATGACTGAGGATGTAGTTTTTAAACTGCCACCATTGAAATTGGTTTAAGCAAGTGAAGCAAATTACCAGGATTGCAAAAAGGGCTTTTAGCACCCAAGTTTTTTTACTCAAATAAACCATAAAATAACCAAGGCTAATTGCTAAAATTGGATATATTGTAATTAAAGGGCGGTTTGAAAATCCTGCCCCATACCACCATTCACTCCAACTTGATATGATATAAAAGGAGATAAGGAAATAGGTAATTAGTGCATAAAAAATCTTTTTGTTTTGTTTGTAAATTACAGGAAAACCAAGCAAAGAAAAAATCATAACGGGTGTGTACAACAGCCAACCTTTTCGATAACTAAATAAAGAATCAATAATATGTGGCGAAAAAATATCTAAGCCAATACCGGGGTTTTTATAACTGTCATAAACGGGCTGGCCTGTCTTAATTAACCAATAGGCAATTTGTGGGCTTGCCACAAGAAAAGCAATTCCGATTGTTAACAGGAACTGGTATTTGTTAGCAACTATTAGTGCTACCTTTTCCTTTAATGATGCATTCGAATATACATTCCACAGCAGCGGCAAAAGGACAATGATTACCTCGCTGGGTTTAACCAGACCCATCAGTGTAACGCTAACGCCAATCGCTACTAAATACTTGAGTTTCTGAATTTTGTGCCATTGAATGGTATACCACAAAACAATGTTTACGAGCATGAACAGCACGTTGACTGTTTCAAGATTTTTCAGTGTTAGATGATGGATGTAATTGGTCGAGAAAACAATGATGAGCAAAACAAGTGCAGTTATTCCTTCCGAAAAATAATTCTTTAAATTTTTTCTTAAAAACACAAGTCCGATTAAAGTATAAAAAATACCACCAACCACCAATGCATATTGATAAATAAGGCTAAATCCATCAGCAGGAAATCCTGTAAATGAAGTCAAAAAATGTCCGGCAAGAAAGAATGGGAGGTAGAGAAATGACATGCCGAGCAGAAAAAAATACATGGGTTCACCTTCGTCATTTGACGATACCATATAAAGTGTTCCTGTCAAGCCTTGTTCGTCATTAATTTTCTTCAGCCAATCAACATTATCCAACATGGGCTCACCATAAATAAAAGTCGCCGGAAGTGGTAAATAATAGCCCAAAACATCCCATGAAATTTCCTTTTCTTTCACATTCGAAATTCTATAAACAGATAGCACAGTGCCTATTATAACCAATACAACGAGCGAAATATTTTTAAAAGATTTCATAGAAATGGTTTATTGATCCTGAATTTTTTTGAATATGCATTAAAAAGCACTTTCAAATTCTTTAAAAAACGGTGCATGTTTGTCTTTTTCTGCAAGGACAGGATCTTTGATTTTCCAGTCAATATTTAAATCGGGATCATTCCATGCGATGGCTCCTTCCGAAGCTTTGTTATAGACATTCGTACATTTATAAAAAAACACAGTGCGCGCTTCCAGTGTAACAAAACCATGGGCAAATCCGGGAGGAACCCAATACATCCATTTGTTTTCCTGACTCAGCACTACAGAAGCCCAATGTCCATAAGTTGGTGAATTTTTTCGAAGATCGACAGCTACATCCAAAACCGAACCCTGCATTACGCGTACCAGTTTTCCCTGCGCAAAAGGTGGGTTCTGAAAATGTAAGCCACGCAATACACCTTTTCCCGACATCGATTCGTTATCCTGCACAAAAACCTGATCAATACCGTTTTGTAAAAAAACCTCTTTATTATAAGATTCAAAAAAATAGCCCCGATGATCTTCAAACACTGTTGGTTTAACAATTAATAAATCGGGTATACTCGTTTTAACTATCTCCATTTTAGTTTTTGTTTTACAGAAGAAAGGGTAAAAATACTGCTTTCGGTTGAAAGCTTTGGAAAAAGCTGCATTTTAAGTATTTTTGGGCGATTTTATAAAAGGCCTTTAATTGGCTTATTCATTAGCAGGGAGAATTTAATGCTGTATAAGTACATAACACACAATGAAGAACTTGAAGATTGCATCAATAATTTGAAGGATGTGAATGCAATCGCTATTGATCTGGAATTTGATAAAAACAGATACGCCTACGGTTTCAATTTATGTCTTGTTCAGATATTTACTGGCGAAGATTGTTTTTTAATTGACCCACGCAGCAAGGACATCGACATTCAAAAACTATTCCCCAGTCTTGAAAACAATAACACTCAAAAAATTGTTTTTGCCTTTGGAGAAGATTTAAGATTACTGCATTCCTTAGGATGCTTTCCAAAAAACTTTTTCGATATTGCCATGGCCGCTAAATTGCTGAACCACCCTCCGGGTTCGCTTGGTGCTTTGTTGGAAGAAGTACTGGATATCAAGGTGAACAAATCATCGCAAAACAGCAACTGGCTAAAACGGCCATTAACTGACAAACAACTGGATTATGCCGCCCTGGATGTTGTTTACTTGCCAAAACTCAAAGAAGCGATAGTTAAAGAAGCCATTGAAGAGGGTAAGCTGGACTGGATAAATGAAGAAAATGCAGCTTTTGACAAACTCTCGTATGCCGGTGTTGAAAACAATAATTTCATCAAGAAGAAGGACAAGAACGGGATGACCGAATTTGAATGGCACCTTTTTAAAGGATTGCTGATACTGAGAGAAGAGATTGCTGAAAAAACGGGAAGACCTAGTTACCATATTGCAGACAAAGATTTTCTGAAAGAAATGGCCTTACATCCCAATAAGAATAATGGTCTGGCCAACAAAAAGGGGAATCGCACACCCATTAGGTTTGGTGAGTTTAAAACCCAACTGAAGCAATTGATACAAGAATGTGAAACCTTAAATCTATCTGAAACGGAACCGGTAAATAAACGGCTGAGCAGGGAAGAATCAACGAAGTTGCAGACAAAGCGGAATATGGCCGAGAGACAGAAAAATCAATATTTCAAACCTATTCAAAAGGAAATTATTGAAAATCAGGGCGAGCATGCTGCAACGCTTATTTTAGGGAATCGGGTAATTGCCTCTATTATTGCAGGAGAAACAGAAGAACTTAAGAATTATCAAATAGAATTAATCAAGGAAAATGCCAAAAAATTAAAACTTGACCTGAGTTTGTTTTTCCCTGAATAGGATTCAGTAAAGCTGATTAATTATTAAGCACGTAGTAAAATATCGAAAAAGGTGATTTCAACCACTTACAGATAAAGAGATTTGACAATAAAACCCCACCCCGACCCTCCCCCCCAGGGGGAGAGAGCGGATATTGGTCACAGATATTGAGAGTATATGACGTCCTCCACTTGGGGGAGGATTTAGGTGGGGTTATTTACAGGAAACAGTAAACTCAAAAAATCAATATAATGACACCAAAAGAATCCCTAAAGAGATTAGTAAAAGGCAATGAAAGATTTGTCTCAGGACAAGCCTTACACCTTTTACAAGATGAAAATAGAATCCAGGAGTTGGCTGGTGGACAAAGCCCTTTCGCAATCGTCCTGAGCTGTTCCGACAGCCGGGTGGTTCCAGAAATAGCCTTCGATACCGGCTTGGGCGAACTATTTATTATTCGAGTGGCTGGCAATGTGGCCAACACTTCATCCATTGCAAGTATTGAATATGCCGTTGCCCATTTAGGAACAACCTTGATTGTTGTGCTTGCACACCAAAGTTGTGGCGCTGTAACAGCCGCTGTTGCCGGTGGCGACAATGGTGAGAATCTAAACCATTTACTCAGTCATATTGCACCGGCCATCAAAGCATCCAAGGACAATTCTGTTGATGCTGTCTCCATCGTGAACGCTAAGCTAACAGCTGAAGATTTAATCAATAAATCAGCAATTATCAGCAAGGCGGTTGAGGAAAACAAAGTGGAGATTCGTTCTGCATTTTATCAATTGGCAGATGGAAAAGTTGTTTTCTTCGACTAAAATAGGCTAGATATCTATTGTGCGTTTTTAAGGCATTTGCCTTTCTGAAAAAGTAAAAATAATCTGTACTTTCGCTTTTCTTTTATTTGACCGGAATGTTATTAAAAACGCAATTATTCTTCACACTGTTACTCCTTTCGCCTTTTTTTATCAATGCACAGGTTCGGACTTACACAACGGTCAGATTAGATGGAGAACCGCCTCATATTGACGGGCTGATTGATGAATCTGTCTGGGAAGCCGCAGAATGGGCAGGCGATTTTACACAAAAAGAACCATACGAAAACGCTGAGCCTACCCAACAAACAGCCTTTAAAATATTGTTCGACGACAACTACCTTTACGTGGCTATTCGTGCTTTTGATACCGAGCCTGAGAAAATTGAACGCCGGCTTGGAAGACGTGACAATACGGATGGTGACTGGGTTGCCATCGGTATTAGCAGTTATAATGACAAATTAAGCGCTTTTGGTTTTGTTGTGAATGCGGTTGGCGTGAAGGGGGACGGTGTAGTGACCAACGACACCGAATGGGACGATACACCGCAACCGGTCTGGTACGTTAAAACCAGCATCGACGAATTGGGATGGGTGGCCGAAATGAAAATTCCTTTCAATCAATTGCGCTTTGCCAAAATGGAAAACCATGTCTGGGGACTTGAGGTGATGCGTACTCTTTTTAGAAAAGAGGAGTTTTCGGTCTGGCAAATGATTCCACAAGATGTTGAAGCCTGGGTTAGCCGTTGGGGCGAACTACACGGCATTAATCACATCAAACCAAAAAAAGAAATTGCACTCACGCCCTACGTAATGGGCAGCCTGGAAACCAGTGAAAAAGAAGAAGACAACCCCTATCAAACAGGAACCGATTGGAATTACAATGCTGGTTTAGATGGAAAAATTGCCGTCACCAACGACCTGACTTTAAACTTCACCATCAATCCTGATTTCGGACAAGTTGAAGCCGATCCTTCTGAGGTTAACCTTTCAGCTTTCGAAAGCTATTTTAGAGAACAAAGACCATTCTTTATCGAAGGCAGTAATATTTTTAACTATCCAGCCTCAAGTGGACATGGAAGGGACAACCTTTTCTATTCCAGACGGATTGGCAGACGCCCGCACTATTATCCTGATTTAGATGATGATGAATACGCTGATTCCCCGGAATTCACAAGGATTCTTGGTGCTTTTAAGCTTTCCGGAAAAACCCGTAACGGCTGGTCGATTGGACTTTTAGAAAGTGTTACAAACAAAGAATTTGCGTCCATCGACAACAATGGGGAGGTGCGGAAAGAAGCTATTGAACCAATCACCAATTTTGTGAATGCACGCCTGCAAAAAGACATCAACAAAGGAAAAACAATTGTCGGGGGGATTTTTACCGCCACCAACCGTTTTATCAACGATTCAACCTTAGAATTCATGCCAACTGCAGCTTATACCGGCGGCCTCGATTTTGAACAATTTTGGGATGAGCGGACATGGAATATGAAAGCCAAAGTTTTTATGAGCAGTGTTTCGGGAAGTAAAGAAGCAATACTCGATTTACAAGAAGCTCCGCAGCGCTATTACCAACGACCTGATGCAACCCACCTGACTGTCGATTCGAATCTGACAGTTTTACAAGGTAATGGCGGATCATTTAGTGCTGCAAAAATCGGCAAGGGTCATTGGCGGTACGGGATAAGTGGTGGTTGGCGAACGCCCGGACTTTCTATTAACGACATTGGTTTCCAGCAACGTGCCGACGCCATCGATCAATCTGCATGGGGGAATTATGTTATTTGGAATCCGTTTTCTATTTTCCGAAATATGCGCATAAACGCCTCACAATGGTCGGGCTGGGACTTTAAGGGTACCCACATTTATGCAGGAGCCCGTGCTTCTTGGAACGCGCAATTCACGAATTATTGGTCGATTAATATATGGGGTGCAAGGCCATTTTTTGACATCGACCGACACCAACTTCGGGGCGGGCCATCCATCCGCAAACCGGGACAATTGAGGATTGGTGGAAGTGTATCAACCGATGAACGCAAGAAACTTGTTGCAAACTTCTTTATCCTTAGAGCATGGGGCGATGATAATTACCGTACTTCTTTTGATATTGGTTTTGGCCTGACCTGGCAGCCCCTGCCCAGCCTGCAGTTGTCTATTGAACCATTTTACGTTAACGATAAAGAAACAGCTATATATGTGGAGACCATTGATTATGAAAGTGGTGAACGCTACATTGTTTCTAACCTGAATAGCAAAGAACTGAGCATTAACCTACGTATCAATTATTCCATCACTCCGGATTTGACGATTCAATTCTGGGGGCAGCCCTTCTTTTTCTCGGGAGATTATGACGTTTTCAAAAAAGTTACCGATGCCGGAAGCACTGATTATTACAGCCAGTTTCATGCTTTCGATGACAATGAAATCAGTTATAACGAAACCGATAACGAATATTCAATTGACGAAAATGGCGATGGAAATACCGATTACAGTTTTGGAAATCCCGATTTCAGTTTTTATGAATTTAGATCTAATTTTGTAATCCGGTGGGAATACATTCCCGGATCGACGGCTTATTTTGTCTGGTCGCAGGGGCGGACGGGAGATCATCCAGATGGGCGCTTTAGCCTAAGCGACAATATCAATTACCTATTCGATCAAACCCCAAGAAATATCTTTTTGTTGAAATTTTCTTATCGCTTTAGTTTTTAAATTTGGCTCTATGTCTATTTAGGTGGGTAATGATATAGCAAAATAACAAATCACAATTGTCAAATAACAAATAATAATCAATCTTCAAATAACAAAAAACAAAGACACACTGTGAACAAGATGTATTTCTGAACATATAATCGATTCTACAAAAATGAGTCTCTGCGTATTACGCAATATTTTTGTTTATTTGGTTTGAGTTTTCAAAAATTGGTTATTGTGATTTATTTGTAATTTGAATTGTTGGTTATTGTGATTTCATTTTAATTGTTACCCACTATAAACAACATAGAACCTTAAATTTAGAGAGTTTTGTCCAACAGCAAATTGAATTTTAGTTTTCAAAAAGTCAGACCTCTGTTCAAGGCCATACTTTGGATTTTTCTTACCGCATTATTAATTTTCCTGGCATTTAACCGGCACAGCAAAACCGGGGTTTATTATTACCGTAGCCAAATTTATGCCGACAAGGCAGGATATTATGTTTACCTTCCTGCTACTTTCGTTTACCAATTCAATGCCAACTCATTTCCCGATAGTGTTGATGCAAAAACCGGAAATGGTTTTCAACTTGACAAGACGAACAATAAAGTCATTACCAAATACTTTTATGGTGTTTCACTGATGCAGCTTCCGTTTTTCTTAATGGCACACTGGCTCGCTCCTCCCCTTGGTTTTGAAGCCAATGGTTTTTCATTAATTTACCATTGGGCCATTGATTTGGCAGCTCTGTTTTATTTGCTGCTTTCATTTTATTTGCTTTATAAAATTCTTCGAGAACGCTTCACAGAAAAAACAGCTTTCCTGAGTATTACTTTTCTTTTTGCAGGGACAAATTTGTTCTATTACAGCATCCAGGAAACGGGTATGTCTCATATCTATTCTTTTTTTCTTTTTACTGCCTGGATTTATCAACTCACTTTTTGGGAGAAACTGAATAAACGTCCATTATTTTTCGGCTTTTCATCCGGACTAATTGCTACCCTTATCATTTTTGTCAGGCCACTGAACCTACTGTTTTTATTGATGAGTATTGCTTTTGACCGGGATTTTAATCAGCGTCTACGGACACAATTGCATTGGCGCTTTCTACTGCCCTTTCTGCTCACTGTTGTCTTGATTGCCACACCTCAATTTGCCTATTGGAAATACCTGAGTGGCTCTTTCATTGCCGACACATATTCGGGTGAAAGTTTTAGTAATTGGATGAATCCCAAAATTATTGAGTTCCTTTTTGCCCCCAATAACGGACTCTTTATTTACAACCCCATTTTGTTATTAATCATTGCCGGATTGGTTTTGATGATCCGTCAAAAAAAGGAAAATGCCTGGCTCATATTGATTACTGTTGTATTGCTAAGCTATATTTCTGCTTCCTGGTGGAGTTGGCATTTTGGTTGTGGATTTGCAGCCAGAAACTTTGTTGAATATTATGTGCTACTCAGTTTTCCACTGGCTTTTATAATTCAATACCCCAAGCAGAAAGCAGTAGAATTCCTGTTTTACTTTCTACTGATTTTATTTAGCCTCTACAATCTAAAAATGGTTTATTCCTACGGCGGATGCTGGTTCGGAACAGGCAACTGGGACTGGGCACAATACGCCCATTGGATTTTAAAATGGCCGGGCTGAGTTTTTTCCTTTTGTCCTACTTTACCAAAATCAAGCTAATTAGTACTACCTTTGTAGAAACTAAAAAAACAAAAATGTACGAATACAAAGCAACATTAGACCGTGTAGTTGATGGCGATACCATAGACCTGATTATTGATATGGGTTTTAAAATGACCACCAACCAACGCATCCGGCTGGCCGATATAAACACACCTGAAACATACGGGCAAAAGCATGATTCGGAAGAATACAAAGCAGGCATGAAGGCCAAGAATTATGTAATAAAACGACTGGAAGAAAATCAAAATGAAGTCCGGATTGTAACCTCGAAACTCACCGGAAAATATGGCCGCTATATCGGTGTTATCTGGTTTGCTGATAGTGAAACCTCTTTGAATGATGAATTGGTGGAAAAGGGCCTGGCAAAAGAAGCGCATTACTAATAACCTCAGTTAATAGGTAGTGTGGCATTGACTTTTAATAAGTGTTTGTACTTCTTTGAAAATCAAAAATTACCAGGTTTTCTTAAAGCTTTCTTTATCTATTTCTTTATTTACATCAATAAAATAGGAATTGTATTTTTTACTGAGCATTAATGGGTCTTTTGTGAAGAGTTTAGAAAGTAGTGAAATGGGAAATAAGAAAAGGTAAAACACCAGGCTGAGCAGAATATTTGGAATAATATAACTGAGTAATTGTGTCAGCTTCATCCAAAGCCAATCTATTTTTCTGCTGAGGTAAGGCGACACAATTCCGATAAGCCCCACTGCAAGAGAAACAAGCGCTGCCCATTGCCAGTTAAATACGAAATACAAAACAAGGAATCCCATTGAAATAACAAGAATTGTTGATGTTGGTGTATTTTTTTTCATATTCGTTTGTGTCTTTATCAAAAGATTGTATAAATAAATGGTGCAACCGCACTGCTTCCGCCAAATACAATAAGTAGTCCCAATAATAGTAGTATCAAGATTACCGGGAACAGCCAGTATTTTTTCCGCTCTGTCAAAAATAGCCAGATATCTTTTATTGAATCCATTATTAGTCTTTGTTAAATTTTTCTTTCCATTTTTCTCTATTTTCCCAATCGGGCTGCATTGTTTTGCTCAATAGAAAATTGTTTACGACTAAATAATCCATTTCAGTACGCATAAAACATTTGTAGGCATCCTCGGGCGTGCAAACGATAGGTTCTCCTCTAACATTAAAACTTGTATTTACAACAATTCCGTAATCTGTTTTCGTTTTAAATGTATTGATGAGCTGCCAATACCGGGGATTCGTTTCTTTGTGTACTGTCTGAATTCTTGCTGAAAAATCGAGGTGTGTAATCGACTGGACATCGCTTCTTTCATGGTATAATTTCTCCCACAAAGAGATTTTATTGTAATTATCAGGTGTGGATTTTCGCCTTTCTTTTTTTACATCGGCAACCAACAACATATAGGGTGAAGTTGTTTCTAAGTCAAAAAAGTCTTTTGAACTTTCAATCAAAACTGAAGGAGCAAAAGGCCGGAAACCTTCCCTGTACTTTATTTTCAGATTCAGCTTTTTTTGCATCCCAACATTCCTTGCATCGCCCAAAATACTTCGATTGCCTAATGCCCTGGGGCCATATTCCATTCTTCCCTGAAACCATCCAACCACCTTGCCATCATCCAGTAAGCCAGCAACATTACTACATAAAACATCAAAGTCGTCAATTTTCTTGTAGACTGCTTTGTGTTTTTTAAAAGAAATGACCGCTTCTTTATCTGAAAAGTCAGGCCCAAGAAATGCACCTTTCATTGCATCGTTATTTGTGTTTACAATACGCGCTTGTTCATAATACATATAATGAACGATTTGCGCTGCCCCAAGAGCACCACCTGCATCACCGGCAGCTGGCTGGATAAAAATATCTTTGAAAATATTTTCTTTTAGCAGTTTCCCATTGGCCACACAATTTAGGGCAACACCTCCAGCTAAACATAAATATTCGGAACCACTGATTCTTTTTGCTTCTTTAGCCATTTTTATTACAATTTCTTCCGTAACATTTTGAATTGCATAAGCTAAATTGCAATGCTTCTGTTCAATTTTTCCATCTGGTTTCAGAAGGGGAAACCCGAATAATTTTTCCCACTTTTTTTCCTTTACCATTTTTAGTCCGCTGGCATAATTAAAATAATCCTGGTTTAACCAGACCGACCCATCATCCTTAACAGAAACGAGCTTTTCTTTAATTATGCCAATAAACGCTTTGGTTTGTGCCGCAGATGAAATTCCATAAGGAGCGAGCCCCATCAATTTATATTCGCCTGAATTAACCCTAAAACCCAGATAATAGGTAAAAGCTGAATAGAGAAGGCCGACAGAATGAGGAAACCGCATCTCCTTCAGTATTTTTATTTTATTGTCTTTTCCGTGGCAGATGGTAGCCGTTGCCCATTCGCCGACACCATCAATGGTTAAAATTGCTGCTTCGGGAAAAGGCGAAGGATAAAATGCACTGGCCGCATGTGAGATATGATGCTCTGAAAACAGGAGATTGAGTTTCTTTTTATTGAATTTTTCAACTTCACTCAAGCCATCATATAATAATTTTTTTAGAAATACTTTTTCTTTAAGCCAGACAGGAATTGATTTTAGAAACTGAAATAATCCTTTTGGGGAAAAAGCATAATACGTTTCTAATAATCTTTCGAATTTCAACAATGGCTTATCGTAAAAAACTACTGCATCGAGTTCGTCAATTTTATATCCTGAATATTCAAGGCAATATTTAATCGCATGTAAAGGGAAATCTGCAGTGTGTTTTTTTCGTGTAAATCTCTCTTCCTGAGCAGCGGCAATAATTTCACCATCAACCAATAATGCTGCTGCCGAATCATGATAAAATGCTGACAGGCCTAAAACTACTTTCATATTATTTTTAAACTAATCCACGAAAATAAACGTTTAGCAGAATCTAAAAACATTTAAGCCTCAAAACCCGGATAATCAGTATATCCCTTTGCACCGCTTGTATAATAAGTGGCTTTGTTCGCTTCGGCCAGGGGAAGGTTCATTTCAAAGCGTTTAACAAGGTCGGGGTTGGCAATAAATGGCACTCCAAAAGCCACCAGGTCGACACCGTTTTCTTCGATTATTTTATTTCCACTTTCGAAAGTAAACCCTTTGTTTATCATTAGGTTTCCTTTGTAGATTTTGCGGTAATGCCGGGCGATGTTTGGCTCGGCAAAAGGAATATCGTTCACATCTGTAAAGGGTTCTGAAAGATGCAGGTAGGCCAGATTGTAATCGTTGAGTTTGTTGATTAAATAATCAAAAGTCGGGATGGTATCATCGGTAATTGTCAAACCATGGTAGTCGTGTGCAGAGGGATTTAACCGAACACCAATGCGGTTTTCGGGCATTACCTTTTTCATTTCGTCCAGCACTTCAAAAAGAATACGAACACGATTTGGGATACTCCCACCGTAATCGTCTTTTCGGATATTTGAACAAGGCGCAAAAAACTGGTGTAATAAATAGCCATTTGAAGAATGAATCTCCACACCATCAAATCCAGATTTCATCGCGTTTGCAGCTGCATTTTTAAAATCAGCAATAATCTGTTTGATTTCCGGGATTGATAAGGCATGAGGTGTAACAGATGGTTTCCTGCCGTTTGCTGTATTCGAAAAACCATTCGGGTTAATCGCTGATGGTGCAACCGGTAATTTCCCCCCATGAAAATCAGGATGAGACATTCTACCCACATGCCAAAGTTGAATAAAAATCTTCCCTCCTGCCCCATGTACGGCTTCTGTCACTTGTTTCCATGATTCTGTTTGTTCGTCTGAATAAATCCCCGGTGTATTCAAATAACCGACAGCCATTTCAGAAATTTGCGAACCCTCAGAAATAATCAGCCCGGCAGTTGCCCTTTGGCGGTAATATTCTGCAATCAACGCAGTTGCCTTGTGTTCGGGATTATCGGCACGGCTACGGGTTAGCGGCGCCATAACGATTCGGTTGGTGAGGGTGAGATCGCCGAGTTTGATGGGTTGGAGGAGGGGTTGATTATTTATTATCATATTACTGATATTTTGATGTATTGAAAATAATTTAGAGATAGTACTGCTTTATAATTTCGACAAAATCATAGAATTAATGGATAATTCCTCGGAATTATCCGTGAATCCGCGGCCCTTCCCTTTTACAAATAATTCCACTGGCAAGCTTAATCAAAGTGAGTACTATACACGCGGAAAATCCGCGCGCTAGTACGTTTATTGATATTTTACAGGAGTCACAAATTACAAATGAATCACCTCGCCATAAGCAGCAGCCGTGGCTTCCATCACCGCTTCTGACATGGTTGGATGCGGATGGACTGCTTTTAGGATTTCGTGACCGGTGGTTTCGAGTTTACGGGCAACAACAGCTTCGGCAATCATTTCGGTAACGTTTTCGCCAATCATATGGCAACCCAGCCATTCGCCATATTTGGCATCGAAAATGACTTTCACAAAACCATCTTTTTTACCAGCGGCACTTGCTTTTCCTGATGCTGTAAATGGAAATTTTCCAACCTTGATTTCGTAACCGGCTTCTTTGGCTGCTTTCTCTGTCAGACCGACAGATGCCACTTCAGGGCTGGTGTAGGTACAGGCCGGGATGTTGCTGTAGTCGATAGGCTCGACATCCATTCCGGCAATTTTCTCCACACAAGTAATTCCTTCGTGGGAAGCAACATGTGCCAATGCAGGACCATGAACAATATCGCCAATGGCATAATAACCTTCAACATTTGTTTGGTAAAAATCATCGACAACAATTTTTCCAGTCTCGGTTTTTATGCCTACATCTTCCAGTCCAATACCTTCAAGATTTGTCGCAATTCCAACTGCAGAAAGTACAATATCAGCATCAACAATTACTTCACCTTTTTTTGTTTTGATGGTTACTTTGCATTGAGCTCCCGAAGTATCCACTTTCTCGACACTCGAATCCAGCATCACTTTCATTTTAGCTTTTTTGAAAGAACGGGCGAGTGCTTTTGAGACTTCCTCATCTTCAAGTGGAACAACATTAGGGAGGAATTCTACCAGCGTAACTTCAACACCAATGCTATTGAAGAAATAAGCAAATTCGGAACCAATGGCTCCCGAACCAACAACGACCATACTCTTGGGCATTTTTTCCAATACCAGAGCTTCGCGGTAACCTATAATCTTTTTCCCATCCTGGGGAAGGTTTGGCAATTCGCGCGAACGTGCACCCGTGGCAATAATAATTTGGTCAGCACTATATTCAGTGGATTTTCCTTTATCATCAGTAACATCGATTTTCTTTTCCGGTTTTATTTTGCCAAAACCTGCAATCAAATCAATCTTATTCTTCTTGAAAAGAAATTGAACACCTTTGCTCATTCCATCAGCAACGCCACGGCTGCGTTTCACCATCTCCACCAAATCGGCACTTACCTTCCCCCCTACTTTCACACCGTAATCGGCAGCATGGCTGGCATAGGTAAAAACCTGTGCACTCTTTAACAAGGCTTTGGTTGGAATGCAGCCCCAATTCAAGCAAATTCCACCAATTTCCCCTTTTTCAACAACAGCCACTTTTTTACCTAACTGTGATGCACGGATTGCAGCAACATATCCACCGGGACCACTACCCAACACTAAAATATCATATTTCATTTCTTTCTGATTTTAACAAGATTGAATTGCAAAAATATGAATTCGGGGCTTCAATTGCTAAACTGGTGGAATATTATTTTTTTTGATTCTAAATAACAATTTTATTTGTTTGAAAATTATTGTTTAAGCACCAATATGTAAAAAGAATGTGCAAATTTGTACCAAAGCTATTTTAAAGTGGTTCTGAGAATATCCAAATTGTTGAAAATTTAACAGCCAGGAAACTGATGAAGAAAAAGAATTTGTATTACCTGATTTATATGGTAAGTGTTATCGTTTTGATATTTCTTGCTTTCAACACTTACCTTACTTTCCGGATTCATAGTGAGTTGACTAAGCTAACATCAAGACCATTACGCTGGCCTGTTGGGGCTTATATTTATAATCAGCATATTGGCTTTGATTTTGCCCCTGATATTTCAGGGCCTATCCAGGACAAAAGTTTTTATGTGAAAAGCCATCATTTGGGTTATAGGATTGGCGAGTCGGAAAACGGGAATTCCTTTCAACCGGGAGGTGTTTTATCCCTGGGATGCTCACTAACTTATGCCGACGAAGTAGAATCGGAGCAATCTTTCACACAAGTAATTGCAGACAGTTTGGGAATTCCCGCATACAATTACGGTGTTTGCTCCTTCTCCTATGCGCATGCTTTGGTAAAAATTCAGAATTTAAAGGACGAAGGTGTATTGGATAAACTGCAACCAAAATATGTTGTACTGGGTTGTTGGAGAGGTTTGCCTAACAGAACCAGGACACCATTTCCGAGGATAGCATCCAAAAGCATCCCATTAACAGCTGCCTATTTTGAGAAGGATGGTAAAGATGTTGAGATTGGATATCCTTTGGGGTCGAGGCATGCTTTTGAATTGATAACAATGTACCGCAAGAATGGGCCGGAACTGAATCTGAGAAAGTTCAGCAAGATTTTCTTTGCTATCCCCCGTTTTGCTTACATCTATATTGTGAATAGTAGCTTGTCACAAAAAGTAAAAGAAATCACACCCGATAGCCGTCTTACTGATTATGAAATATACAATTTCTACTTCACAGGTATTGAGCAGATTTTTTCTTCATATCATTCTAAAATCATCGTGCTTTACATGCCTATGTCGCCTGATGAAATTCCTGGCGAAGGCCTAATGAAAGCCATTGCAGCACATCCCGAAGTAATTTTTGTGGATGGAAGCCAGGCAATAAAACAATATAATGTCCCTTTGAAGGATTATAAGAGTAAACATCCGCAAGCAAGTGCACACAGGGCTTATGGATTGCAAACCATTTCAAAATTAGAAGAGTTAAAAGCACAATAGTCGCCAATGAATGATGAATCTTCTTTCAAACCAAGAATGAAAAATCAAGAAAACGAAATTGTAAATAAAACAATCGAATTTGTAAAAGATGCCCTTCAAAAATCGGAGGGCGGACACGATTGGTGGCATGCCTATCGGGTTTGGAAAATGTCCAAACAAATTGCAAAACAGGAAAAGGCTGATTTGTTTACCGTTCAATTGGGCGCATTACTCCACGATATTGCTGATGCAAAATTTCATAATGGCAACGAAGAACTCGGTCCTGAAATTGCTGCTGCTTTTTTATCAGAATTGGGTGTTGAAAAAACGGTAATTGATCATGTTGTTGCCATTATTCAAAATATTTCTTTCAAAAACTCTTTCGAAGAAAGTAGTTTTGAATCATTGGAATTGGACATAATTGGTGATGCTGACAGGTTGGATGCAATTGGTGCTATCGGTATTGCACGCACTTTCAACTATGGAGGACACAAAGGATTTGCCCTTTACAACCCGGATATTCCTCCACAAAAATACCAGAACAAAGAAGATTATAAAAACAGTGATGCTCCAACCGTCAATCATTTTTATGAGAAATTATTTCTTCTGAAAGATAGGATGAGGACCAAAACCGGAAAGAAAATGGCAGAACAAAGGCATCGTTTTATGAAAGAATACCTGGGACAGTTTTTCGGGGAATGGGAAGGGGAACGATGAATACTGCATAAAAAGCAGTTTTTAAGCTAAAGGAGACTTCTATTAATTCCTTTCTTTAATGCGAAGTATTTATTAGAAGTCCCCTAAAGTTATAATTACTAAATTTGTCCAACAGTTTTTATCCTGATCAAGAAAAAGTAAATGAACCACGGAAACAAGCAAAATCTCATACTTGCCGGATTTTACCTTTTGGCAGTTATTCTTATGGGAACATTCGGGTTTATGCTAATTGATGACTTTACTTTCGTCAATGCCTTATATATGACGGTAATTACTGTTTCTACAGTTGGTTTTAAGGAGGCGCAGCCTTTGGATGATGCGGGTAAACTTTTTACAGTTTTCCTGATATTTTCAAGTTTGGGAGTGTTGGCATACTTTTTCACTACATTGGCAAACAGTATGTTTCAAACACATATGCGCTTTTTTTATTCTGGCTCTAACAAAAAGAAAGGGACAAAGAAAATGGAAAATCATATCATCGTAGTTGGTTACGGAAGAAATGGAAAACAAGTGGTTGATGAGTTGGTCACTTTTGGTTCAAGAGTAGTGGTTATCGACGAAGACCACGAAGTTGTAGTAAGCAATATGGACAACCCTATTCGGTTTATTGAGGGCAATGCCACCGAAGATAAAGTTTGGTTAAAAGCGGATATTGAAACAGCCACCTCACTGATTACTACCTTACCTAACGATGCTGATAATTTATTTGTCGTCCTCACTGCCCGCTCTTTAAACCCCGACCTTAAAATTATCAGCCGTGCCTCCAGTGAAAGTACGGAGCGAAAACTGCGGATGGCAGGAGTTGACAGCGTTGTTATGCCTGAACGGGTTGGTGGCGCACACATGGCAACGCTTGTTGCCCAACCTGATATTGTTGAGTTTCTGGAACACCTTACCATTCATAGTGATGACGAAACACAGTTGATGGAAATCATGTGTAGTGATCTTCCATCCGATTTAATCAATAAACCCATTCGCGAAATTGGGATCAGGCGCCTTTCGGGTGCAAATATCATCGGATTTAAAACCGCTACCGGAGACCTTATTATTAACCCGACCCCCGAAACAAAACTCATCCCCAATTCAAAACTCTTTGTGCTGGCTACTAAAGAGCAATTGAGACATATGAACGAAATCCTGAGCGGAAAAATATCTCAGATATAGGATTTCAATTCTCCCCAAAAAAAAACCCGGAAGCTATCCGGGCATTTTGTTAGTCAATATTTTTAGTCATTTAGCTAATAGTAGAAATTTTAGTTGGTTTCGTTTAACAAATAAGGTATTAATCTTTACCTAAAATTTCGCATCAAACTTACCATTGGTAATTACTTTTGATGTCTGGTCGGTATTATAAACAGTGCCAGAGAAAGTACCTTTAATATTTGTAGCAGAAAGTTCAGTAACGGTTATTGTACCTTTTCCAAGGACAAAACTTGCGGTATATGTTTGCTTTGGATCAATACCTTCAGTCCACCTTATTGAATTTCCTGAATTTCCATTTGCCCCAACAACGTAAGTTCCCGGTGCACTTACACCAAAAAGGTTGACGGCTGCCTGATGAGCACTGGCATCGCTTCCCGTAACATTAATCACTCCACCGCTATTAACGGCCTGAACGGACATACTGGCATTCCAGCTGCTTCCATCGTAAGACAGACTAATACTTCCGTTGCTTCCAACAGGTGTTCCGTCGTCCTCTTTTTTACAGGATACCAGGAGAATCCCTGAAATCAATACTACACTGAGCAAAATACTTTTAATTTTCATTTTAATAGTTTTTAGTTAATAAACAATTACACCGGCAAAACTAAACTGTCAAGTGCTTTGGAAATTAGAGGGATTTTCGTAATTACCTACGATGAATACCGTAGATTGGGAGATATCAAACCTGCTAAGTGGGCTTTTGCTCTTAGCAGGTCTGTCACTAGCGCGCGAATCTTCGCGTGCCTCAAATATAAAGCACGCGGAATATCCGCGCGCCAGTGGGGCACCAATGTACTAAGTAACAATTCCATTTTTAATGGCAAAACTGATGAGTCCGGCAATATTATTGACTTCCAGTTTTTTCATCAGGTTGGTACGGTGGGTGTCA
>QMPA01000019.1 GCA_003650365.1 Bacteroidota bacterium
TATCTTGTTAAAATGCAACACCAATTCCAGCTACCCAATTAAATGTTTGGAAATTAATTGTTGTCGCACCGCCACTGATTATGAATTTATTGAATTTTAATATTATCCCTGCATCCAGTTCGAAGCCGCTGTAGCTGTATGCTGCATCTTTTGCCCAGGCAGAACCGGTTTTTATATCAGGTTCGTAGGTGTATTCATCAATTTTGTAGAGGTAGTTTTCTACACCGTATCCCAAACCGGCATTGAAATAAACAATTCTGGATACCTGGAAGGTGGCACCGCCAACAACTGACCAGGCTGCGTAACCCTTGTCGCCGGTAAATTGATAGTAGCCCGGTTTGTTGTAGTCGATAATGCTTTCATTCTCATAAGTATAATTTGCCGTTATAAATGGCATTAAAGACGAACGGAATTCGGCATACCAGCTAATCCCACCCAATTGTCCAACCCGAAGTCCTAAAGGGGTGATCGTATTGCCAACAAGTGAAATCATGATGGCTCTTTTTCTTTTTTTCTCTGCTACTGACAGGCGAATATCAAATATGAGTTCTTCATCCAAAAAGGGGATTTCTTTGAATACGTCCCAAACCATGATGTATTTCCCGTTTCTTACATTCGGGCTAATATTTCCTGATATTTCTTTCAATGGTCCGTCAAAAGTCTGGCCACCATCCCTGCTGACATAAAAACTGATTTTGGAAATATCCTGATAATCTTTCAATCCGGAAATGGTATAACCAACAAGGATTTTATCACCATCTACACGAACCTCAATATCCTTGACTGATTGGGCAAAGGAGGATATTGTCACTGCAATAAACAGGCTTAGTATTAGGGTTGCTTTTTTCATCATAATTACATTTTCATTCAATATTCAGTTTTTTTTGCAAGACGCTTCCAGGTGCAAGCACGCTGGAAGGTATTCTTTAATCTTGCGTAAGAATTTTTTCTGCGTTACCATTAAAGACCGGAGTTTGCTTCCCCAGTATTTTTACGGAGGTGGAAACTACATTTTCTATCTCATAATCGCGTAGCTCACCGGTGGTAATTTTACCATCGTCATTCAAATCGGCAGCTCCTTGCAGACCGGCACAAACGTAATAGGTGAACAAACCGGTTTTTGAAGGGTCGAAACCCAATGAGGTTTCGTTAAATGAAGAAGAAGCGAAAACATTGAAATCAGGATTGGTTTCCCAGGGCTGTTTTATCCTTGGTTTAATGGATACTCCTTTCATGGCCACCAGATTTTGTGTTTCCCTGGTTTCAGTAGCACGCGAAACACCACTGAAACAAGCATCGATAAATACAGTTGTTGACTTTGCACCAAGATCCTCCAGGTTTTGATAGAATTTATTGATATCGTAGCCACGTTTTGCCAGTGCTTCTACCCTTCCATCGGCAGGAAAGAGATATACATTTTTTCCGTCTTTGGATGGCATACCATGCCCTGAATAAAAAACAAATAAATCGGTCTTTCCTTTGATAATGGCTTTTTGTAATTCACCATAATCGGGATTGAACATATCGTCAAAGAAATAGCCGTCAACATCCTCATCGGTATAAATAAAAACTTTTTCAATGCCCAGCACCTGTTTGAAGTAGTCCTTCATCATTTCTGCATCGTTTACTGCATAGGGAGCGGGGGCAAAGTATTTGTAGTTCTCAATACCAACAATTACCGCAACAGAATTGGGGCGGAACATATTGGAATGGGGAACCTGGCTGATATCGATGATATTTGCAATATTGGCTGTAATTCTATTGGATGTATATTCAAAACGGGCAACCTGTTTGTGTAATTTCTCGATATCGGCTTTTACTTCGACAATTTCAGGTTCCGGTGGTTTTTGATTGAGTTTTATCGGTAATGTATAATGTTCAATAATACCGCGCTTGTAAGTGTTGGTCAGATTTAAGTATAATGGTAAGTTGCCTGTTGTTGTCACCCGCTTATTGGGACTGATGGTGATCCAGAATTCTTTTACTTCCCCGATACCCATATCACCCAGATCGCCCCTGTCATCCATGAGGTAAATATTTTTGTCATTTGAAGTTACCAGATACTTTGTGTTCTCTGAGACATTTTGCCCAATATTCTGCACCACAATTTTAACCTTTACCTGTTCGCCAGCCTGAAGTTCACCATCCTGTTCAATAGCAGCAGTTCCGCTTCCCACATCAATTAAATCCAGGCCTGAGAATACCAATTCAGGTTCCTGATATTCAATAGTATTCAATAGTAAATAGGCAGGATCCATATCGTAGCCAAAATATTCTGTTACTATGATTTCTAACTTGTGTGCGTTGGTTTTTATGTTGAAACCAGCTTTGATCGGGATGTTGATTTCAATGCTTTGATCGGGATATATGTAAGGTATCTTTTGGCCGTCCTGAATTTTTAGTTCAGCATCATAAACATCATCTTTAACCCTTATCAATAATCCTTGTGCAAAACCTTTGCCTTTGTTGGTAATCCTGAGTTTCAACAGCGAAACTTCATTGGGTTCCAGGATGCCGTTTTTGTTTCCATCTTCGTAAGTTAAATCGACAAACAAATTGGGGGGCAGGCCTCTTTCGTATTTTGGCTGAAGTTTAATCCGGGTTGCTTTACTCTTTCCTGAAACAGTTTTCTGGGCGAAGGAAGAACCAGCTAATGTGCATAATAAAATTCCAAGGATAATTAGCTTTTTCATGGCTTATTCATTGTGTAGGTGTATTTATGTATCCGATATTTAACTTATGTGACACATAATTGAAAAAATATTTTTTAAAAGTACGATTATTTACATTATCAGCTTTTTAATTCCGGACTTTTGTTCATTAACTATTGTTTTATTCAATGTTCGGGAACAAGTCCTGCTGGCGCAATGGTTTTCGCAGGAAGAATGCTCCAGTGGGGAGATTATTAATAAGCATTAGTGTGTAAACAATATTGTTTATATTTGCATTATGATTGAGCAAATTAAAATACTGAAAGGGATTCATCCTGGTTTTTACCTCGAGAATGAGCTAAGGAAAAAAAATCTTAAAAAGGGAACATTTGCGCTTTCCCTACAGGAGTTCCCACAAACACTTGTTTCCATCACAAAAGGGAAACGCAGAATGAATACGGGGCTTGCCTTAAAAATAGAAAATTCACTTGGTCTGGAAGAAGGCTTTCTGATGATATTACAAGTATATTATGATATTGCTCAAAAGAAAAAACAAGGGCAAATTCTTCATCCCGATTTTAGCATTATAAGACCGGTTTTATTTTGGGATACCGACTTTAAAACCATTAATTGGCAAAAACAAAAACGTGCCGTTATTCAGCGGGTATTCGAGCGTGGTAATCAAATCGAAAAAGATGAAATAACACGCTTCTATGGTGTGCAAACTGTTGAAGAAACAATTAGTAATTATGCAGAATAAGCTTCATTACAATACAATTACTCCATTACTATTGTCAATTCTCAGATCATGTATGTCGGCAACTGAATTTGACTCATTCCGCTTGGTTGGCGGAACATCACTTAGCCTGCAATTAGGTCATAGGATGTCTGTTGATATTGATTTATTTACTGATGCGCCTTACGAATCTGTTGATTTTAAAGCCATAGACAATTGGCTTCGGGCCAACTACACTTACGTTGATGCTCATGATTTTGAAGCTGTGGGCATGGGAAAACCATATTTTGTTGGAGAAAGCAAAAACAATTGTATCAAACTAGACCTCTATTATACTGACAATTTTATTGATGATTACTTTACAGTTGATGGAATACGTTTAGCAACAATTGACGAAATTATCGCAATGAAAGCAGATGTAATCATGCGTGGAGGAAGAAAAAAAGACTTCTGGGACTTGCACGAACTAATGGATAAATACACCCTTGACAATGTCATTAATCTTCACAAGAAACGTTATCCATATAATCACGAGACTGAACTTCTTATAAACAAACTTACCGATTTCAAATTTGCAGACGATGATTTTGAACCACAATGTCTGCTGGGTAAACATTGGGAAATTATAAAAATGGATTTAATTGATTTTGCAGGAAAGTAAGAAGCGAGATTGTTGCTGGTTTGTTTAGATGCTGATTTTGCAGGTTGGTTATGATTTTTTGTTTGATTGTAAAGATCCTCGTTCGGAAAGGAGGACGAGAGAGGGGTTCAATATTTGGGATATTATTTGGGAACAAGTCCTGCCTGCGTACTGGCCCGGCGGGAAGAATGCTCCAGGGGGGATTGTCTCCAGCATAGTATGTCACAAATATTTACTATTTTTGTGACAAATTACATTATTCAAAACATGTCAATAGCAAAACAAACAGAGCGTAAAATAGTACAAATGCCTTCAGGCAGTATCTTTTTTATTTCTGATTTTATGGAAATAGGAAACGATATTACCGTTCGGCAGGCATTGCAACGCCTTACAAAAAAAAGTCTCATAATCAGACTATCGCAGGGGATTTACTATAAGCCTAAACAGCGTAGTTTGCTGGGTGTTGTTTATCCAACTGCGGAACAAATTGCACGGGCAATTGCCAAACGTGATAAGGCACGCATTATTCCAACAGGGTCTTATGCTTTGTTTAAACTGGGTCTTTCAACACAAATTCCTATGAACTTAGTTTTTCTTACTGATGGATCAGCACGAAAAATAATAGTGGGAAAACAAAAAATTACCTTTAAAAAAACAAGTCCGCGAAATCTTGCTACTACACATAAATTAACTAACCTTATTATACAGGGATTAAAAGAATTGGGTGAAAATAATATTGATATCAACGTTAAACAAAGACTAACAGAAATCATTAAACGAAGTAAAGAAACTGAAGAAGTTGCAAACAACATTAATAGTGCAGCTGTTTGGATAAAAAAAATTGCACTTCAGATTATTAAAGAAATAGAGGATGAACAACTGGCTTAGTTTATCAAAAGAAGATCAGATTGAATTGTTTACAAAGATAAGTTCCGAGACTGGTTTACCACCTTTTTCTATTGAAAAGGATGTCTGGGTAACTTTAGTGCTGCGTATGTTGTTCAAGTCCGAAATCAGCAATCATATAATTTTTAAAGGTGGTACTTCATTAAGCAAAGTTTTTGGCTTGATAGAGAGATTTTCTGAAGATATTGACTTCTCTGTTGACAGGAATTATCTTGGTTTTGAAGATGAACTTACAAAAGGCCAGATTAGAAAATTAAGAAGGTCATCTCATAAGTTTTCATCAGAGGTATTACCAGAAATTCTACATAGAAGTTTTGCTGAATATGGAATTGATGATAGTTTGTTTAGTATTGAAGTGCCCAACGTAAAAATATCAGATCAGGATCCGGAAGTTGTTCATGTTAATTATTTGTCTGTATTTGAAGAAGATAATTATTTACAGTCGAGAGTGTTAATAGAAATGGGAGCACGTTCGTTAACAGAACCTATGGAAATTATGCCTGTCAGGTCAATTATTGATATGCATTATCCTGAATCTGAATTTGCTGAAGATAGCTTCATGGTTCAAACCGCCTCGCCGGAAAAAACATTGTTGGAAAAAATGATTCTGCTACATGAAGAGTTTCAAAAGGAAACAAATAAAGTTAAACATCACAGAATGTCGAGGCACTTATACGACATTTATCAAATATTGAAAACTGACTATGGTAGTAAGGCACTATCAAATAGCAAACTATTAAAAACTATATGTGAGCATAGGGAAAAATTAACACCGGTAAAAAGTGTAAATTACCGGGAGCTTACAATTAGCACCCTCAAATTTATTCCTCCTGTTGATTTTATCGACTTATACCGAACTGATTATAGAGAAATGCAAACAACGATGATTTTTGGGGAAAGCCCGGATTTTGCGAAACTTATTGCTGATGTTGGGAAATACTGTGGGTAGTTGGTGATTCCTTTTTAATCCAGAAACAAGACTCGCTAACGCAATAGCCTTTGTGGGAAGAATGCTACGGAAGGATTCAATATTTGGGGTTATAGTTGGGAACAAGTCCTGCCTGCACACTGGTCTGGCTGGAAGACTTGCTCTCTGAACTAGCGCAAGACTGAAGCAAGGCCTGTGCGGAGGGTCTTGTGCCTGGTACTATAACATTTCAATTTCAACCAAGCCTTTTCCTCCCGTATAATCAATAGCCCTCATCCAAATTAGCAAATCCTTGTTCTACCGGATTTTCATGTATGTAATTCAATTTTTGTTCGATTTCTTTATTGCTGCTTAACTCAATTGGAGGTTCATTTGTTTTTGAAGTGTTGATTGTTAACATAAGCACAAGTCCCCGCGCACTGGCTTTGCGTCAGACTTGGGATAAATGGGTTTTGAATTTTATTTATATTGAGTAGATATTGTTGCTATAATTGCTAACAAGGCAACTAAAATATTGATTATCCAAGTTATATTAGAAGATTGCTGAATCCATAATTTCCTAAAATTCCAGCTATTAATAATTTTATTATAACGAGTTAAATAAGTGTAACATACTTGGGCAGAGGATTTGTTACCTGATGAATTCTCGTAAGTTATTTTTGTATTTAACTTTTTTTCTTTTTTCTTATTACTCGAAATTGTTAAATCAAAAGGAATAGTATAAGAATAGTCAAAGGAATATTCACAAAAATCATCTTTATTATCTGGATCAAGATATTCTTGTAATTTGCTAATGAATATATTCTTGCCAATAATTTTTGCTTTAGATAATTTATGATGTTCAATACCCTTGTTAGTATTATAGACAGTGTATAAATCACATTTAATTCCTGAATTATTTATTATCTTATTAATCATGCTTTTTTTGATTTACGGTTTACTTACTACTAATTAATATTTGCGTTTCTTACAGCTAAACACTTAAACTGTTTTTTGTTTAAATGCATTTAATTACGGGTAAACTTGGTGTTTTTTTATTTTTTGTTAACCGCAATTTCTGAAATTATTTTATGCTTTTAATGATTGTATATCTACATGTGTATCTGTAAGTTTTTACGCAATATTCACAGGGCTAATCCTTCACACACCTTACACTTTTACCACGATTTTTACTATCACCACCATTATATGCACCTTCATTATTGTAATACAGACTAATTTTACCGGCATCCTCACCTACGCCTCCAGTCGATTTCCAATAAAAACCAAATTCACCCCATTCGCTGAACCATTGTAGGTTGCCGTTACCGCCTGGCAGACCTGTAAAACCACTTGAATTTGTTGCACCAGTATTCGGTGGATTCCAATGCGTAGTTCCTGTTTCTTTCATTTTTCCACCAGCAACATTCGTTCCTCCAAGAAAATCAGTTAGTACTGTCCATTCATCGTGATTAGGGACATGCCATCCATCTGGACAAATACCCTGAGCGCTTTCCATTAGTGTATATTGCATCATCTCATCCCATTGATATAGTCCTCCATATACATCGCAATTCGCCTCATTATTATAATAACAGTATTTTTCAATGACTTGATTGTCCAGCATATCCTCGCTGCCATCTATCCGTATGCCAATGTTGAGGTTTTCTTTCATCCAACATTGGTTGCCTATTTGTACCGTATGGTAGATTTGTCCGCCATAATCAATGGTAAGTTCGCCACAAGGTAGATCCTCCGTAATAAAATCTTCCACTTCTCCATAAGCAGTACCTTTCTGGTTGATAGCATAAGCTGCCACAAAATAGGTTGTATTTTCGGTTAAGCCTGTAATAATACTTGTAAAACTCCCTGTTCCGCTACCATCATTAGTAAAGCCAAAATTGTTTTCAAGCGTGGGATTACCGTTGGTGTTCCAACAAACGCCAAGTGCAGTTACTGTACCATTACCATCAAACAATATGCTACCGCCACTTTTTGCTGAATTATGAGTGATTTCTGAGGGGGTAGCTGTCATTAAATCAGGAAGACTTAAAGTTAAAGTAAAAAACTGTTTTGCTTCACCATAACTTGTGCCTTTTTCATTTGTTACATATGCACGTACATAATAAGTAAAATCATCTTGTAAAATTGTCAGGCTGCTTGTAAATACTCCTGTACCAGACCCATCTGTAGTTAATCCGGTATTATTTTCAACAGTTGGATTTTCATTTATACCCCACACAACTCCTCTCGCTGTAACCGTGCCATTGCCATTGCTGCTTACATTTCCTCCACTCTTGGCCGAATTAATTGTTATTTCAGAAATCTCAGTTGTACTTACCTCGGGAACTGTAATTGGTATTGTTGAAAAATGTTTTACTTCTCCGTAACTTATACCTTTCTCATTAATGGCATAAGATTTCACAAAATAGTCCACTCCTTCATTTAAACCTGAAACTTCACTGTTAAAAATACCCAAGCCATCACCAACAACAGTTGAATCCAGACAGTCATCAATTGTAAATACACTATCCGTATCCCAACAAAAACCCCTGATGTTTACATTTAATCCGCTATCGGCAAGTACTTCAGAAATAAAATGTGCAGAATTAATAGTTACATTGCTAATCTGAACCGAGTCAACTTCAGGGGTTCCGGTTTTCAGGGTTTGTACACTTTGTTCGGTGCCATAAACTGTACCATAATTATAAGTGATGTAGGAACGGATGTGGTAGGTCGTATTGTTTTCAAGGTCTGTTATTTCACTACTGAATGTTACTGGTTTGTCTAATTTTCCAAGGGTAGTTTTGTCATCTTTTGTGGTGGGGTCTTTTTCTGTATTCCAGCAAAAGCCGTGTTGGGGGATTTCGTTGCCTCCTGTGCTTTCTAATGCGGAGCTTACTTTGGCTGTGAAATAGGCTATGCTGTCAATATTGGTTTGGCCGATTTCTATTTTGTTGCCACCACTTGGGGCAGCAGGTTCTTTTTTGCAGGTGGTGAGGGCTGCGAGGAGGAGTAATGATAGTAAGGCACGCGAAATATTCGCGCGCCAGTTAGCATTCGCGCGCCAGGAAACATTCGTGCGCCAGTTTCGGGTGGTGTGGAAGAGCAGGATGGGGCTGTATTTTTTCACGGTTTTTTATTTTGTCAGACGCTTCCAGGTGCAAGCACGCTGGAAGGTCTTTTTATTCATTTTTTTGTTGAATGCTGATTTTAATTTTTCTGTCTTGAAAAGCCGGTAGTGCTGCACGGTTAGCGGATAGCCACTTTTGAAATCTTTCTGAGCTCAGAGATTTGGGAAGTGTTCTTTTGTCTTGTTCCTCGATTCCTTGTAAATAGGGTTTGACAAATTTTTCTTCACTGAAAATGATATAAATGAAGTTGTATTCGATGATTTTGTTTGAAAACATGAGGTATTCTTCAGCATCTGATTGGGGCAGGTTATTTTGGGCAGACGAGAAAAACAAGTATTCCTGATCTCCATTAACAAAAACACCACTTTCGAATTTTACCGGCGAATAGGTGTCGGGAAGTAAGCGAAATACAGTGGTGCCATCATCAAGGTAAACCGATAAGTAACCGGAAACAGGACTTTTAAAGAAAAGGTAAAGCTGTTCGCCATCGTAAAAGTTTTCTGTCCGGGAAGCGAGAGTAGGGCTGTTGAGTACTTCAAATTCAATGTTTGCCCTGGGTAGGTGTTTTCGCGCTTTGCCTTTTATTTCGCAGGTCACATAGCTTACTTTCCAGTCACCGGAAAAGCCTTTTTCAGTGCCTTCATGTTTGCTATAATTAATACTTGTTGTTTCTATCCAATCCCCTTTTACTTTTGTTGAGCCAATAATGTTGTAGGCTGTTTTTCCCTCACTAATGGTCATGTCCATTTGTTGTTCTACATAAGTACCAAATGCATTTTCAAGGGCATTTACTATGGCGAGTTCTTTGGCTCTTTCTCGGGTGGATGTTTCTGTCATCAGAGTTTCCATCCTAACAGTTGCTTCACCTGAAACTCTCTCTATTTTTTGAGAGAAAGTTGTTTTTAAGAAAAACAGGGCAATTAGGATAAAGACTGTTCTTAAGAGGAAAAACTTTTTCATGGTTTAATTAAATTGGTGCTCTCAAAATTATTAAAAATCAATTATTTCGGCTTGTATTTTCTCAAATTCCGGCATCATCATCCCTAATTTAGAACCGATATAAGTTGGGTCGCAGATATAATAGTGGGATCCGTTGTAATTGATGTAAGTACCTTCAATCTCTTCCGGGATAGCCACGGCAAGTGAAACATGCCCGGGAAAAACAAGGCCGATTGTATTTAAGTCGGTAAAGTATTCAATAAGTTGTGCAAGTAGAACCGACCTGTCCTCACAGTCAGAAAACTCATTGAATATTGATTCTTCAGCAAATAGATAGTTTTCTTTTCCGAACTGCTGTTCATCGGTACGATAGGGAAATCCGGTTTGGACAAAATCTAACAAAATACTTGCCTTTTCAGTTTTTGTCTTGCCCCGTAGTACCGGATCAAAATAAATATTCAGACTTTCTAAAGCCAATTGAGAAAGCGGGGGAGGAAAGTAAATAGCCAATTCACAAGCCGGATAATTATTGTAAAAATCAACCATATTTTGGTTGTAATTGATGGGGATCGTTTGGTCTTTGTAGTGAATCTCCCTTGTCTTTTGGTCAGCAGCCAACAGAGGATTATCGCTAATGTGTAGTGATACAGGTTTTAATGATTCAGGGTATTCACCCTCATAGGATACAATCGGTTTCTGTCTGTCTGTTTGGCCCGGCAAAGGGGTGATGTAGTATCTCTTTCCGTCTTTTTCAAAATTGGAAATATAATAAGCAGGTACATCAAAATGTACAAGCAGGAAAATGTCATTGTCGCTATAGCCAACGATAGCATCGTAGTTGGTTTTTAAGAGTGCAAGCCAGGTAAATAACACACGGTCATTTTGCTTTTTGAAGTAAACAACCGATGCTTCCTGCAAGAGGCGTAAGTACCCCCATGCATTCAGGTTTTTTGCAATGGCTTGTTCTTTAATGTGGTATACAGCAGCAATCAATTCTGTATTGTCGGCATTCTCGCGAAAGAAGTTAGCGATTTGTTTTTGGTTCAACTCAGCTTCTGTCGGCAATGACTGCGTATTAACTATGGGTACATCAATGTCAGAACCATAGAAGGAAACTGTTGAATAAGTTGCGGCATGCCCCATTGATTTGTACTCTTTTGGAGGTAATTGAAGTTGTATCTGCTGATCTGTGTTTTCCCGAATGGTTTTCGTTTTGATTTTTGGTTTTATTTCTTTTATCAAATTTGCATCACGGGCATCAATTTTTGGCTGCTCCTTTGGTTTGGGTGTTGTTCGTGGTTCATCTAACAAGAGTTCATATTCTTTCCAATTGTCCAATAAGAATTGGTAAAAGATGGAATCGTTTTTTGATTTGAAGTTGTCGAATTCCTGTTGGGAAGCGTTCAGGAAATTATCGAATTCTTTTTGGTAATCGTTTTCGGTGGAATCTTCCTGAGTAAATGCATGGAATGATAATGCCATCAGCAGAACTATGGTCCATAAGCGGAAGAATCTGGGGTTTGGTAGTCTTTTCATGCTTTTATGTTTTTTTCACGCGGCGACGCAAAGACGCGGCGTTTTTTTTAAGTACTCTTTCTTTATGGGAAAATTCTTTATCCTTTATGTTTCATCTTATTTAATTGTGAAAAACCGACTGTTTGTTGTGTCCTGAATAGACCAAGTATATTCACCGGGAGTCAGGGTTTCTGAAGCTATGCTGAAATGGTCTTTAGTGTAATCAGCAATCTGGAATACTGTCTCATTGTTGTTTCTGTTTTTAATCAGCAGTTCGATTCTTGCAGTATCGACAGGTGATTTCCATAGAAATTCAATCGTATCACCAACATTAAAAGATTGTTTATTTTCGGGTGAAATGAGTTGAATGACGTATTTTAATTTAGCCAGCTTATCTGGTTTATCCATCTGAAATGTTATTGTATCTGCTACATCTGCCATTTGATTTTTTTGATTCCATGGAAGGCCGCCGTTCTGCTCGCTCAATAACCAGTAAACGCCCAGCAACAGAATAACGGAAGCGGCAATAGCCAATATATAGTAAGTTTTTCTGTAATTGAAGAAACGGGATTTACTTTCGGAGTCCATTACTTTCCTGATTTGCGCCTTGGTTTTTTGATAATCATCGGCTTGCTGCCACAAATTTGCAAGCTTGATTCGATGATTGTAGGCCTTTGCAAATTCAGTATCCGTTTCCAGCCGCTTTTGAAAGTCTGCAAGCTCTTTACCTTTTAATAGTCCGTCAATATAATCCTCGATCAATTGGTTGTTGGTGTTCTCTTTCATCGGTCTAAGTCATTAAAGCATTTAGTTCTTTGTGATCAGATACCAGGCTTTTCAGTTTACCAAAACATCTTCTGAACCGCTGCCGTGCGTTATCCGCATTGATGCCCAGAAATTTTGCAATGGACTCAAACCTTGTGGACACTCCTTCTTTTTGTTGAATACCAAAGCGAAGGTCAATTATTCTTTTGCATTGGTCATCGAGCAGGTCTTTTAGTTTTATAATGAGTTGCAAGCTTTCAAAATGGTCTTCCTCAATTTCCTCTTTTATATCCGAGATTTCCTTATCAACAATTGCTTTGCTTTTGTGATAATCTTTCAGGCAAAGGTTGCGGCAAATGCCATATAAGTATGTTGGGAACGAGCTGTCACCTTTGAAGTTTCCTTTTCGTACATTGATGATTGCCCTCGTCAAGCCTTCCTGAAAAACATCCTCTGCATCCAAACTTATATTTTTAAATCCACGTACCATGCTTTTAATCCGGTCAAAGTTGTTTTTGTAAATCAGTGCTATTGTTTTGGAATCGTTTTGAAGGATGCCATCAATAATTTCCTGATCTGCATTTTTTATTTTAAGTACCAAGGTTTTGGTTTTTGTGACAACTGTGCTCAGTAATTTCTCAGAACCCGTTATTATGGTTATAAACTGATAAATAAAATGAGGGTGTTAAATTAAGAAAAGTGTGGAATTGGGTTTCGACAGTAATTATTGGAGCTGAATACAGTAATGCGGAATAAAAATTGAAGTTTGTTATGCAAATTGTTTGCAAATAAAAAAGGCTGCCAGATTTCTGACAGCCTTAATTGTTTGATTTTCAGTGTCGGGGTAGTAAGATTCGAACTTACGATCTCCTGCTCCCAAAGCAGGCGCCTTGACCGGACTGGGCCATACCCCGTGGTATTTGTTTTAACGAGCCCGCAAAAGTAATAATATTTCTTTACAAACAACGTTGCGGAGAAGGGGGGATTCGAACCCCCGGTACCCTTACAGGTACGCCAGTTTAGCAAACTGGTGGATTAAGCCACTCTCCCACCTCTCCAATAATTTAAGAACTTTATTTCTTTCGCTTTTTTGAATGATAATTCACTCATAAAATCGGGAGTGCAAAAGTAAAAAATACTTTCTTATCTCCAAGATTTTATTTGCCAAAATTCATTTCATAAATATTAACATCTTTTCTTAGTCAATTATGTCGATAACAATTATATTTGCTGTAAAATAGCTAAATGCCATTTAGTTGTCGCGACGAATATTATGTGCATAAACATTCAAAAAAGAAGCAAATGAAAGGAAAAACTTTTGTTGAGAAAATATTTAATTCAGATAAAGGAAGTATCGTCTTCAAAAAACCTGATATTATTTTAACCCATGATAACACCGCTAGTATTTTTAATACTTTTCGGAAAATGGGCGGGGAAAATGTAAAAGACCCAAGTCAGTTGATGATAGTGCTCGATCACAATGCGCCGCCAACTACTGCTGCTTTGGCAAATCAGTACCAAAAAGTTAGGGATATTGTTAATGAACAGGGAATATCAAATTTTCATGATGCAGGAAAAGGGATCTGTCACCAAATTATGGCAGATTATGCAAAGCCTGGAATGGTGATTGTTGGCAGTGACAGTCATACTTGTACTGCCGGTGCTTTTAATGCTTTTGCAGCCGGTATCGACAGGACGGAATCTGCCGGTTTATGGTGTCAGGGTGAAACCTGGTTTCGGGTTCCTGATTCATTAAAAGTAACACTGAAAGGAAAACTACAAGAAGGTGTTTATGCGAAGGATATTTCCCTTTGGATAATCGGGATGATTGGTTCAAGCGGTGCCGATTATATGTCGATTGAATACCATGGCGATGGTGCGAAATCTTTGACGATTGATCAACGAATGACACTCGCCAACCTGGCATCAGAAATGGGTGCAAAGAATGCTGTTTTTCCAAATGATGAAGTTTTGGAAGAATGGCTGGGTGAAAAATTAGAGGGCGTTTGGGCAGATGAAGATGCGGAGTATGTCCGTGAAATTGAGGTTGATTTGACTAAACTATTTCCACTCGTTGCTGCTCCACATCATGTTGACAATGTTAAAGCTGTTGCCGAAGTAAAAGGTACTAAACTGAATGAAGCGCTTGTGGGTACTTGCACCAACGGCCGTTATGAAGACCTAAAAATTGTAGCTGAAATCCTTAAAGGGAAGAAGATTCCGGAGGGGTTTCAGATGTTAATTGTTCCGGCCTCAAAAAAAGTTTATCTAAAAGCTTTGCAGGAAGGGATTCTTGAAATACTACTTGATGCCGGAGCCAATGTGCTGTCGGCTTCCTGTGGTCCTTGCCTGGGAACAGGACAGGGGATTCCTGCGGATGGCTGGAATGTAATCTCAACTGCAAACCGGAATTTTAAGGGACGAATGGGTAATAAAGAATCCAATGTTTACCTCGCCTCACCTGCTACGGTGGCGTATTCGGCCCTGGCCGGAGAAATTGTTGACCCTAGGGGAACTGGTGGCAATGAAACGTTTCCTTATTCAGTCGAAGAAAGCAGTACCGTTACTATTCCTGAAACTGAAAACCGTAGGTTAAACGGAATTTGGAATTATACTGATGCAAATGATTTGAATACCGATCAGATGTTTGCCGGGAATCTGACCTATAAAGTCCTGAGCTCCGATGCGGAAAGTATTATGCCCTATTTATTCGAAGGTTTTGATGTGAATTTTACCAAGCGTGTCGAAAGAGAAGATATCATTTTGGCCGGTTCAAATTTTGGTTGTGGAAGCTCGCGTGAGCATCCGGCTGTGGGACTGTCTCATGCTGGAGTGAAAGCGGTTATTTGTAAATCTGTGAATAGAATATTTTACCGCTCTTCTGTAAATCAAGGACTGCCAATTATTTTATTGCCCGAGGCTGTTGATGCTTACAATCCGGGTGATGAGGTGGTGATTGATTTTGAAAAAGGAACAGTTCAGGTAGCGAAGAAATCATTCCCATTTGCTCCATTGCCCCAGAAACTAATGGAAATATTTAAAGCCAAAGGATTGGTTAATTTTATTAAGGAAAATGCGTAGGGGAAAAGCACAAAGTTTAAAGTCTATATGCTCAATAAGTAACAAATAACCGATAATCAATATCTGACAACAAATCTAATGAAGTTTAAGCCTAAATACTTAGTCATTCCGGTACTGATCGTAATTGGTTATTTCCTGTTGTCGTATATTTTTCCAAAGTACACTGGAATGTACATCTTTTTTGTTCTGTTGTTTCTTGGCGATTTATACTTGTGGTCATCGCTCCGGAAAAAAGTTTTTAGTTATCAGGCTTGGCTCAAAATTGCAGTTAGCTTTGTTTATTGGCTGCCGTTATTAATGGTAGCTGGGATGATGATTGCAGCCCTCTTTGTCCCTTATATTAATTGGGATGATGTTTTCAGAACCTATTGGTTGGGGTTTATCCTTGTTTTTTATACTGCGAAAATTCTTCCCATCTTATTTTTATTGTTGGCTGATTTTGTCAGGGTTGTCGAAAGGATGTTTATCCTCACAAAAAAGGAAGGAAGAACACAGGTGCAAGAAGAAAGAAAAGCGATTTCCCGTAGCCGGTTCCTTCAATACCTGGGTTTTCTTTCGGGTGGACTTGTCCTCGGAACCATGTTTGTCGGCATGTTCAAATGGGTTTATCAATTCAAAGTTTTTAAAGAAACCATTAAACTCCCTAATCTTCCAAAGGATTTTGGTGGATTCAAAATTGTTCAGATTTCAGATATGCACCTCGGTAGCTGGACGCTTAGAAAACCACTGGAACAAGCAGTCGAAATGATTAACAAAATGGATGCTGATATTGTCCTTTTTACCGGCGACCTGGTGAATTATGCCACCAAAGAAGCATTTCGTTTTGAAGAAATCCTGAAAAGAATCAAGGCATCAAAAGGTATTTTTGCCATTTTGGGAAATCATGATTATGGAGATTATGTGCAATGGTCATCCGTAGAAGCAAAGCAAGAGAATATGGATGAGTTGTATGCATTTTTCGATAGGGTAGGGTGGAAGCTGCTAAATAACGAGAACCATATTTTCAAATCTTCAAGTGGTAATCTTGCATTGATTGGTGTCGAAAACTGGGGCGCAAATCCACGCTTTCCAAAATTAGGCGATATTGACAAAGCACTGGAGGGAACCGAAAAATCAGATGCCAAAATATTGATGACCCACGATCCTACGCATTGGGAAAAAGTAATTATTCCAGAAGGTTACGATATCGGATTGTCCCTTTCAGGCCATACACACGGCTTTCAGTTTGGTATCGAAATTCCCGGTATTAAATGGAGTCCGGCAAAATGGATGTACAAAAATTGGGCGGGTCTTTATCGTGATGAAACTTCCGGAAACTATCTTTATGTAAATCGTGGAATTGGCTCCATCGGCTATCCCGGAAGAATCGGGATTTTACCCGAGATTACTTTAATTGAGTTGATTTAGTTTTCTTCTTAGCATCCAGCTTCCAATAAAAAACAATCCCAAAATTGTAATCAACATTGTTGCAATAAAAGTGATCGGAAAAAAATTGTTTCCTGAGAAATTAAAGAAATAAATCAGGAAAAAGCCAAACAGTACTATCAAGATTCCTCCAATCAATTCGTATTTCCATGCAATTGCAGTTGAAACCAATAATGCCAATCCTGGCAATGCATTTGGGCTATTATCGATAATTCCATCTATTATGCCATTCTCCATCTCAGCACCTGAAACCAGCCCAAAAAGAAATGCGATAATACCCATAGCTAATAAAACTGCCCGTGCAGTAAACCTGAAAATATTTGCCCATTTTCTCATCAGAACGCATTAACTTAATTAGATAACGGATTTACAGGATTTTATTGCATATGAAAAATGTCATAAAAATAAATTGCGAATCTTTTGTAAGGATTTCTACATTTGCCCGACCATTATTTAAACTAAATCTAAATAAATATAATATGAAAGCAATTTACAAAGTATTAACAGTTTTAGCAATTCCGGGTTTCCTGGTATTTTACAGTTTTGTTGGTGGTAGCCCTGGAGGGAAAACCGGTTCGCCGGGTGATGGTGGTGACAATTGTACAAGTTGCCATGCCGGTACGCCACAAAACGTAGGTGATTGGATTACTTCAAACATTCCTGAAGGTGGATATGCTCCAGGTGTAACCTATACAATTACAGCCAAAGGGATGCGCGAAGACGTTGGAAAGTTCGGTTTTGAACTGACTGCCGAAAATGCCGCCGGAGTCAAGAAAGGAACTTTTGCTGTTACGGATGCGGCCAAGACCCAGTTACTGGGTGGAGGTAGTTCGGTTACACACACTTCCGGTGGAAATATGCCTGCTGGTGATTCGATCAATTGGTCGATGGATTGGACGGCTCCGGAGTCGGGAAGTGGACAAGTTCGCTTTTATTCGGCAACGAACGCAGCCAACGGAAACGGTGGAAATAGTGGAGATGTTATTTACCTCTCTATGTTGAGTGTTGAAGAAGATATTACTATTTCGGTTGGTGAGAATTATTTAGAAGATCAAATAAGTATGTATCCCAATCCGGCAACTAGTGTAGTAAACATGAAGCTTCCAGAGGGTGCTGAAATGCATATTTTCAATATGTTGGGAAATGTGATCGAAGTCAGGAAAAATATGAGATCTATTGAAACAATCGATGTTTCCAGTCTTCAGAATGGTATTTATTTTGTGCGGGTGGTGCACAATGGCGAAACACACACAAGTCGTTTGTTGAAGAATTAATCAGCTATACCAAACAAAAAAAATCCGCTTTCCAAGATTGGAAAGCGGATTTTTTATTTAAGATAAGTGCGTTTACTTAAATACTTTTCCAAGCATATCGCCCACTACTTTTCCGCCTTTTTCTTCAACATAATTGACAATGACAGGAGTGAATAGTGCCACTTTTTCCTGACTGATTCCCAATTTGTCAAATGCTGCCTGAACTTTTGGCATTCCGGTAAGTTGCTTAGCGGCAGACCCAAGCATACTGGTTTTGTTACTTCCCGTTGAAGGAATTGCATCAAGTAGCCCGTCCATATCTGGCACAACATCTGATATTTTTCCGAAATCTTCTTTTGTCATGGTTTCCTTAGCCATTCCGAATAAAGCACCTGCGCCGCCCTCGGCCTGATCTTTAGAAACATCTGCTGTTTCCATGATACTTTTTACTAAGTCGCTGGTGTCTTGTGCATATGTGCTGGTCGCGAACAATGTCGTAATTGCTAAAGCAATTGTGTAAATAGTTTTCATTTTTAAAAAGGTTTTAGTGAATAATAAAAATATTGAATTTTTCTTGCTGCAAAATTATGAAAAAGATAAAACTGACATTTTCTTCAAAATCGCAAGAATGCTGATTGCGGGAATTTTCCTTATTTTTACTCAAAAATTAAACAATGGCTGAATTTTGTCTTGAATGTGGAACAAAAATAATTGGTAGGGTCGATAAGAAGTTTTGTAACGACCAATGCCGAAACGATTACAACAATCGCCTCAATAAGGATGAGACGGAGTTTATGGTGAAAGTCAATCGCGCTTTGAGAAAAAACAGAAGAATTCTGAAAGCCCTTAACCCAAAGGGAAAAGCCAAGGTGAAAAGGAACGAAATGGAAACAGAAGGATTTAACTTCAAATATTTCACCCATGTTTACAAAACAAAAGACGCACGTGTCTATTATTTTTGTTACGAATATGGCTATCTTCCCTTGGAAAAAGGCTATTTTGCGTTGGTTTTAAATAAAGATATTTAGCCTTAAAACGCTTCAGCAAAAGTGAAGAAATACAGGGCTTTTCCCTGGAAAAATCCTACATCGAAACGGATATTTGTACGGGTTTCTTCATGAACGCTTATTCTGAGACCCGCTCCATAGGTCCACTTAAGCCCATCCCATGTGTATGATTTGAAAGTGGGGCCAACTTCTCCCAATCCGCTAAAAACAACACCTCCAAATATCCAGAATATAGGAAAACGAAGTTCAACTTGCCCGTCAATCATTGTTTCATCCCTAAACCTGCCTTCGTAAATTCCACGCATTTGCCGGTCGCCACCCATCAACGCCAGCGACTGAACGGGAACATCTCCAAAGCGGGCTTCGGCTGAAATTTCCCCGGCAATGGTCAGCCATTTTAAAGGCGTAACGTATTTCCTGTAATTGATCTGCAAGATATTGTAGGCAAAATCACTGCCAATCCATTTTCCGACGTTCATGTATTCAAGAAAGAAAAAAGAACCGGTTTGGGCATTGAAGCGGTTGTCCCGAGTCTCGCGTGCGACACGCACGCCAATACCTGACTGTACACCTTCATTCTTTGATATGTTCTCATAATTCACGCAATGTTCACCTGCTGTTGTGTCAACCTCCGTATAGTTTGAGTAAATATATTTCATGCCAATGTACCATCGCTTGGTTACACGGTAGGAGAAGGATTGGGCAAACGAAATATTTTTATACTGTATCAGGCAGGCATCTTCTTCTTTGGTTTCATTTCCTATTCCAAAAAAGAATTCAGGAAAATTGAACATAAAAACTTCTGTCTTGGTTTTGTATTTGTTTTTACCAAACATCAGCGATACGTTTACGGCAAATTTGTATTGCTCGTTCAAGGTGAGGTAGGCAAGTGCTGTAACCTGTGAGGGTTGAACCGTGGTGTCGCTTTGATCATCAGCTATTCTGAACGAATTGATTTTAGTTAAACCAAACAGCCAGTCGGTTTCCGGCGAATAAGAGACAACGGGTAATGGAGAGTATTTTATCACCTTCTCCATTGTTTTATTAAACTTGTTAAGTTTCACCATTGTGGCAGTTGAATCTGCATCTTTGCTTTTTACCGAGTCGATGCTTTCTCCATCAAAATGATTACTTATTGATGAAGTATCAAATCCTTTTGCATTCACTTCAGTCAGAATAAACAAGAAGAAAAGGAAAAGAAAAGCTGATGAGGTGAACTTCATTTGTATTCCGCAGATTTTTATTGAGTCCAAAAATAAGAAATCGAAAACAGTGATCAGTTTTTTTCGACAAATTCTTAGATTTTCTTTTCAAGAAATCCGGAAGTTTTGATGGGGAAGTACCTAAAAAGCTTCCGAAAAAGTAAAGAAAAACAAAGGTGTATGTTCGAAGAAACCCACATCGAAACGGATGTTAGTACGTGTGGCTTTGTTTACATTCATCCTTAGGCCCGCCCCATAAGTCCATTTTATCCCTTGCCAGGTGTAGGCCTTGATGGTTGGGGCTACTTCTCCCAGTCCGGTAAAAATAACCCCGCCGAATATCCAGTAAATAGGGAAACGGGCTTCTATTTGGCCTTCAATCATGTTTTTGTCACGGAAACGGCCGATATAAATTCCCCTCATGCGGTTGTCGCCTCCCATTAGCGAGAGCGACTGTACAGGAATATTGTCTCCTATTTTGGTTTCGGTATAAATTTGCCCGGCCAGCGTCAGCCATTTAACTGGAGTTACATATTTTCGGTATTCGAGAATTATGGAATGATAGGTAAATTTGCTGCCAATCCATTTACCGTAAAACAAATATTCAAAATACAAATACGATCCTTTTCGGGCATTGAAACGGTTGTCGCGGGTTTCGCGGTCGATGATAATACCCATTCCGGACTGTGTGCCTTCATTGACACTTAAATCGGGAAGCTTGTTATTGCATTGTTCGCCATTGGGTACTGTGTCAACTTTAAAATAATTGTTGTAATGGTATTTTAAACCGATATACCAGCGTTTAGTAAGTTTGTAGCCAAATTTTTGTGTGAGCGAAAAATTCTCGGTTTCTACAAGGCATTCATCGTTCAGTTTTGTGTCATTACCTACTCCAAAATAGAAATTGGGAAAATCAATAAACAGCAATTCGGTGAAACTTTGGTATTTGTTATGACCAAACATCAGGTCGGCAGTTAAAGCAACTTTGTACTGTTTGGCCAGTGTAAGATATGCCAAAGCAGTTATGTGCGAAGGTTGAAAAGTAGTGTCGTGTTGGTCTTTTGTCCCGATGCGAAAGGCATTGATTTTTGTCAATCCAAATAACCAGTCTGTTTCGGTGGAGTAGGAAACAACAGGTAATGGTGAATACACCACTATCTTTTCCATCACATCATTAAAATGGTCGAGTTTGCCCAATGTCGTGGTAGTATCCCCGGCCTGTCCTTTTGTAGTATCTGGTTCAACCATATTGAATTCGCTTTTTGGAAAAATGAATTCCGTCATCTTAGAAAATCCAGTGGTTTGAATAACAAATAGTGACAAGAAAAGGAATATGCCTGGTTTAATCATGTATTAGTTTGGATGTGATTACAAAGGTTTATTTTACTGGATAGTCCATAGCAAATTGTTTCAATCGTTTTTCCAAATCTTCCATTTGATTCATTTGAATTAGTGATGTGCAGGCACGAATACCTTCGCTGCGTTCACTACCGGTAATCAATAGCGAAATGGCACTGATTCCGTAGTAAACCAATTTGTTCAGTAATTCTTCTGCATCGAAACCCGGATAGGAAAAGGTGAAATAGAAACCATCGGCAATGGGTTGGTCAATGTCGGTATGGTAAACAATTTGAAAGCCATTTTCAAGGAATATTTTCTTCATTATTTTGGCTTTTTTACCATATTCTTTTACGGATTCAACAAAATTAAAATCGCCATTGTTTGCGGCTTTCAGCATGGCCAATAGTCCGTATTGTGCCGAGTGTGAAGTGCCCGAACTGAGTGGATAAATGGTGCCAAAAACCAGGGAGTAACCAAATTGGTCGTTGGCATAATAATTGGCCAGGTTCTCAAAATGTCCGTTATATAAATTATTTGAAATCACCATCATACCAATGCGCTCACCAGCATAGCTAAATGCTTTGGAACTGGAAATAAACAAGATGTAATTATCAGTATAATTGGCCACGCTGGGCTGGTAGGGAGGCTCACCCGGTTTAGAATAATCCTGGCGGAAATCCATCCCAAAATAAGCAAGGTCTTCCATAATTACAATATCATATTTGGTTGCCAGTTCTCCGATTATTTTTAGTTCGGTTTCATTAAAGCAAATCCAGGAAGGGTTGTTTGGATTGGAATAAATGACCGAATGGATTTTCCCGGTTTTAAAATAAGCTTCCAGTTTTTCGCGCAGTTTCTCCCCGCGGTAATTATACACATCGAAGCTTTCAAATTTCAGGTTTAATACCTTGTGCTGCATTTTATGGACTGGGAATCCGGGATCGATAAAAAGCGTAGTGTCTCTTCCTTTGTGCATCCGGCTGAGCATGAGAAAAGCAGCGAACCCGCCTTGCATAGAACCTACCGTTGGGATACAACCATCGGGCGAAACATCAACGTTCATAAACTTTTTGACAAACCTGCTGATTTCTTTTTTCAAAGGCTTGATTCCCATAATGTCGGGATAGATAGCAGCAACGCCACGCTTTAGTGCTTCAATTTGTCCTTCAACACCAGCCTGTGCAGGTGGTAATCCGGGGACACCCATTTCCATGCGGATAAATTTTTCATCTGTGGCATTTTCGATTTCGTCCACCAGTTTTTTTATCTCACGGATGGATGATTTTCCGACTGATTTTAAGCCGCTTTCTTGTAATTTTTCTGTTACAATATTGTAATCGATTGGTGTTTTTTTCATATTGATTTTTTGTTTTTATCCCAGACTGCCTTCGACTTGCCTTCGACTTGCCTTCGACTTCGCTCAGGCTGACATTGCTCAGGCTGACATTGCTCAGGCTGACGACTGGGGTAACTAATTGTTTCTTTTTTCTTGGCTCTTTTATCCTGATTCTTTTATTTTTCTATCATTCCTGACTCTGGCGCGCGCATCTTGCGCGTGACTTTTTTATCTTTATGTTTTCTCTTTCTCTCCCGTCATGTCGGCAACAGCCAGAATTATTCCCAATGCAATTCCCAATAACGCTGCAAACAAAACCTGCCAATCGGGAGGCAGTAAAAAGGTAACGGTGTGGGCCGGAATCCAGAAAAACGGAATGGTTTTTTTGAATACAAAATTCCACATTACATCCCAGTTCAAATTTACAAAAATCTTTCGGAATGGAATGGGCTTAAAAAATCCAGCTAAAGTGCCACCGGTACTTAGTATATGTGTGTCGGTAATTTTGTGAAAAGTCATCATTACCGGAGCGTAAATGAGGTTCATGGCTGCGCTTGTGCAAAATGCTACCATTATTTTATTTTCATTTAATGGGCCGGTCAATGCCGATAATGCATCTTTCATTCCAAGATATTCCAGAAATACGGGAACACCCGTAGTGAAAATAATGAAGGCCATTTTAATGGTGATACCCAAAAATCCCCAGACTATCATCCGGGGCAAAATACCAAATCCCAGCTGGATATACTTCCCTGTTTTGATGCGCTGCCCGATGATTTCACCCAGCGTGGCAAGAATTGCAAATTTGATAAAAGCCATCACCATTCCATGATCGTGATTGAAATCTATATAGAAATTATAAATTTCATCAATGATAAAAAATGGCAGAAAAAGCAGGATGATGATTCCCCAGAAAATGATGTCTTGTTTTTTTGGCATTTAGTATTAATTGTTTTTTACTTCCCGCGGAGTTGTTTTATTCTCAGCGGGTAGAGGGTTAGTTTCAACCCGCCAGGAAGCTAATCCCGATAGCAATCGGAATCACATGGCGGGACAAATAATTGATTTATTTCTCTATACGAATCCTTGCATCAACGGCAACCACTTGTTTTTGTGTGCCAAGTAACGGATTCAAATCCATTTCGATAATCTCCGGAGCAGCTTTTGCGAGGGCCGAAAGACGGGCAATAATTTCTGCAAACATGGCTTCGTTAACACCTTCGTTTCCCCGTACGCCTTCAATAATTTTATAACTGTTTAACTTTTTGATTTCAGCTGCGATTTCGTCAATTCCGGCCGGGGCCAAAACAGCGCGTACATCTTTCAGTACTTCGATAAAAATCCCGCCCAAACCAAATAAAATCAAGTGCCCGAACTTGTCTTCTTTTTTGATGCCGGCAAATAATTCTGTTCCACTCAGCATGGGTTGCAGCAAAATTCCTGTTGTGTCTTTGATTTTTATCATCCGCTCGAATTCGGTTTGCAAAGACTGTTCATTTTTCACATTCAGAACTACACCACCAACATCTGATTTATGTACCGGGCCAACCACTTTCATCACCAATGGGTAACCGGTTTCTTTGGCTGCTGCGATGGCATCGCTAAGTTTTGAAACAACATTTTCTTTTGCACGGGCAATACCTGCAGCATCCAATAATTGCTGCACTTTTTCGGGATGAAGATAACCATCAACAACATTTTCAATAATTTCCCGAATGGCTTTTCCATCAACAGTTGGTAGTTCTATATTTTCAGTTACCGGTGGCGGTGTGGCGCTAATTCGTGAAAGTGCATTGCCCAAAACTACTTCATCAGGAAAATAGATGCGGCCTTTCTCTACAAAATCTTTTACTTCCTTTTCTGCAGTTAAAATTGAAGGCAGTACGGGAAAAATAGGTTTTTGGCAAGTTTTCATTTTCTCGTTCAGCACTTTGTATACATCGAATATTTCGAACAATCCGGGGGTACCGAAAATAACCACCATGGCATCGATATTGTCAAAATCATTTTCCACATAATCGATAATCGTTCCCAGTTGTTCGGCTGTTCCTGTTGCCAGAAAGTCGATGGGATTGGCTACCGAGGAACCGGGGAATAATTCAGCTTTTAATTTGTCGGCGGCTTTTCCGGTGATGTTGGGCACTTCCATTCCCCCATTAGAAAGCGCATCTGTCAGCATCACAGCCGGTCCTCCGGCATGGGTAATAATGGCAATCCGTTTTCCTTTGAGTTCGGGGCGCATAAACACAGAAGCTACGCTAATCAGGTCTTCGCGCCCGTAACAGCGTACAATTCCGGCTTTGCGGAAAAGTGCATCAACAGCAACATCGGACCCCGCCAAAGCACCGGTATGGGAGGAGGCAGCACGGCTTCCGGCCTCTGACGAACCGGCTTTGATGGCGGCAATGCGGCAACCTTTTCTGATAAGTGATGCAGCATGTTTGAGCAGCATTTGCGGTTTGTCGATGGTTTCGAGATAAAGCAGTTTTACCTTGGAATCAGTCTCGGGATTGAAGTTTTCGTCCATGTGTTTTACAATCTCTTCCACGCCCATTTGTGCTGAGTTGCCAACAGAATACACATTGGCAAATGTCAGTCCTTTTGGGATTCCAGCTTCCATAATAA
>QMPA01000020.1 GCA_003650365.1 Bacteroidota bacterium
AAACAACAGCCACAACGGTCACATCATCGCCACCCATATTGATAGTCATGCCATATGGACGGTCGTCTGACATTTCAATTTGAGCTTTCCCGGCTTTTCCGGTGAGCTGTTGCCAAATGGTAACAGCCTGATGAACTCCGGTTGCCCCGGTTGGATGTCCCCAGCCAATCAGTCCGCCGGTTGTATTCATTGGCATATAACCGTCACGGGCAGTATTTCCTGCATCCACCCAGTCGGCGCCTTCACCTTTTTTAGCAAGACCCAATCCTTCAACGGCCAGTATTCCGGCAATGGAAAAACAGTCGTGGGTTTCGATGGTTCCGATTTGATCGATGGTAACACCTGCACTTTCCATGGCTTGTTTGGCAGCACGGGGAATGGCTTCTAATTCAGCCGGGTCCTTTGGGTCATTGGTGATATCGCGAATTACCTGGCCCCAGCCCATTACTTCAACTGCATCTTTTTTATCAATTCCCATTCTTTCTAAACCTTCTTCTGAACAAATAGCAATTCCCGATGCACCATCAGAAACTTTGGAGCAATCCAACACAGTCAGATTGTCAACAAAAGCTTTGCCATTGGGCTTCATTTTTAGTGCCAGGGCATAAGGGTCAGGCAAAGTGTTGTGATGTTCCTGGGCTGTTTCATCCAGACGGGCATTTTCCATGGCATTGGCAAACCAACGGGCCATTCCTTTGCGTGCCCTGTCGAAACCATACTTTTCATAGTAAGCTCCGGCACGGTCGCTAAATTGTCCGGGGAAAAAGTAGGCATGGCCATTTTTTCGTTTCTGATACCATCCGGCACCGGCCAGAATATCGGCACCATAAATCGCTTTCACCGTATTCTGGACTTCAACACCCATGGTGAGCACTACCTCGGCTGTTTCTGCCAATACTGATTTCATACCGCTCATCAGGGCGAGTCCTCCAGATCCGCAAGCCCCTTCCACACTGGTGGCTGGTTTCCATTGCAGTTTTTCATCAATCATGGGTGCGAATCCCGGCAGATTGGCCTGCTTGTTAAAACGGGCAGCCATAAAATTACCAATCACTGATTCGTCCACATTATCGGCACCACCAATTTGTTTGAGGACGCCTTTTCCGGCTTCGCTAATATAATGTTCCAAACCCGGGCGGGCTTTCTTTGGGTGGAATTCCCTGCGGCCAGTTCCCATCGAAATGGTATTGTAACCGGCTGTCATATATACTTTTCTTCTTAATTTATTCATGTCTTTATATTTTTTATATTTCATTTCAATAAACCAATAACCACAAAAGACAAATATTTATTCGTGCATTCGTGGCTATTCGATTTTAGTCAAAGAAATTATTTACCGGTCCGTAAGCATGGAAAAACCCGGTCAGCATCACGGTATTGACATCGTCAATATTGTGGGCAACATTATCTACAACCAGTTTTTCACCAATGGCTTTTGAACGTTGTCCGTACTTTACGGCCAGTACCGAACCCAGTGTACTTGCAGCTTTCAGGTCGTTGAAGAATGTAGTCAGTAATTCATCTTTTTTCTTATTCCTTAACAATGATTTCCAGGCTACTGCCGAATCAGGCATGTCGCCCATCATCTCATCACATTCGTCTTTAAATTTTTCCAACTCAACATAATGCTGTTTGTGAATATCCCAAATGGCAGTTACTCGTCCACCTTTGTATTTCAGGAAACCATCTTTTTGGGCACCACTCGAATACTGTCCTCCCTTTACACCTTGCTCCATTAATTTTTCCAAAAGTTCATGGCGAAGTTCTTCGTCTTTGTAATGTGGATTCATCACGTTTAAAATGAAGTTTACCACATCAACACCAACATAATCAATCAATTGAAAGATGCCCATTGGCCGTACCAGGTAATCCTGAGTTACTTTGTTGATGATGTAAATGGCTTGGTACAGTGGTATGTTTTTCTCGGCAGCTAAAGCTTCTGCTTCTTTAATTCCATGTAAAGCATCACGCATAAAATGGCCATTACCGACAAACCCGGCAAAGTCGTTGGAAGGCACGATAATCTTCCGCAATTTTTTGGCGTATGCATGAGCAAATTCAACAACATCCGTTCCCGTCTTTTCAGTTTTAATCAATTCAACCAAACGCTGAACGGCTGGTGGATTGTAAAAATGGAAACCAATAATACGTCCATCGAGACCGGCATCACCTTCAATGAGGTTTATGGGAACGGAAGAGGTATTCGTGAAAAACCAGGGATTATTTTTGCTGTTCTTGTCGATGTCGCCCAGCAATTTTACTTTCAGGTCACGGTTTTCACTTACGGCCTCAAAAATCAGGTTTGATTCGTAAGCTGCCGCCATGCTGGTTACTGGACGGACAACATTCAATACATCGAAAATGTATTCGTCGATAATGTCATAATTTTCTACCAAATCATCACGGTTGGCATACATTTGACGTAACCAGACGGTTTTCTTTTCGGCTACTTTCCGTACTTGTTCGCGGAGGTATTTCATCAATCCCGCCAGTCCTTCCGGCGAAACATCGATGGCGTTCAAAACAAAGGATTTGCCCTTGTTTTCCGGTTGCAACGACAGGTCGGCCATTTCAACGGCAGTCAGCAGTAAGATGCCACTGCCCATTTTTCCGGCAGCACCCAATACCGCAACATTTTGTAATCTTTCTTCGTAGGTCATATTGTTAAATTTAATGATTAATTGTCTTTTGTATTGTAATTCTAATAACCAATTTTTTTTCGATTTTTATATTCCAGTTGTTCACTTTTAGCTCGTTCAAATTGTTTCAGGTATTCAAAAATTACACGAAAATTATTATCATAGCCGGCAATTGTTTTTTCTATTTTTTCCAGGTTTAATAATACGTCCTTGCTTGTGAGTAGCATTTTCCTGAACTTTACAAAGAGTTCAATAATTCGGATACTCATTTTTATTGCCAAATCACTTTTAAGTACATTTGCCAGCATAAGTATGCCATGTTCTGTAAAAACATAAGGCAAATAACCTCCCATGTGCTGTTTAGAAGGTATCGCATTTTGCGATACCATAAAATCAGCTTCCTCTTCAGTAAGTTGGAACATAAAAGAATTTGGAAACCTGTCTTTATTTCTTTTAACCTGTTCACGGAGACGAATTGCCTTGACACCATACAATGTAGCTATATCCTTGTCAAGCATAACCTTTTCGTTTCTAATTAAATAGATTTTATTTAAAAGAAATTCATCAGGTAGGTGGTCGTTTTTTTCCATTTATAAAAACTTTCTTTCGAAAGGTAACTTTAGGTAATTACTGGGATGTTAATCAATCCTTACCACTCCGGTTTTCTCTTCTCTAAAAATGCCGTCATCCCTTTTTCGCCTTCGCTGCCTTCGCCAAATAAATTCCCGAATTGTTGAGCTTCTAATTTTTCTCCTTCAGTTTGACTCATTTCCAAACCTTTTCTTACGGTAGTTTTTACTTTCTGAATAGCCAAAGGCCCTTTGGACGCAATAAGCTTTGCTATTTTCAGCGTCTCTTCCATCAATTCCTCAGGCTCAAAAACTTTTTGAACCAGACCCATACGTAGGGCATCTGCTGCACCAATCATATCGGCCGTCATTAGCAGGTAAAGAGCATCGCCCATTCCAACAAGTCGCGATAATCTTTGCGTTCCGGCATAACCGGGAATGAGGCCCAGGCTGACTTCCGGCTGTCCGAATTTAGCTTTGGTACTGGCAATCCGAAAATCGCAACCCATGGCCAGTTCGAGGCCACCACCCAATGCAAAACCGTTGATGGCTGCAATTACCGGAATGTTTATTTTGCCCAGACTGCTAAAGGTATTTTGTCCCAATTTGGAGAAAGCCGTGCCTTCTTCGGCATCTTTATTAACCATTTCGGCAATGTCGGCTCCTGCCACGAAAGCTTTTCCTTCGCCGGTAATCACCATGACTTTTACGTCCTTATTATTGGCCATTTCTTCAACCAACTGGTCCATTTCGTTAAAAAACCTTGTGTTGAGGGCATTCATTGCTTTTGGCCTGCTGATGGTTACTACAGCAATACCATCATTTACTTCTGTTTTTAATATTTCGTATTCCATTTTTCTTTGGTTTTTAGAAAGACCCAAAGTTAAGAAAATTACTTTTGAGAAAAATGGAAAGTTTATGATTATTGGGTTTTTCTCCAAAAAGTACTTGGTTGCTTTCTTTTTAACAGAAGTTTAACAAATAATCTTTCTTAATCATTTACTTTTGCAGTAGATTTACTGAATACTTAATTTTGAATAACTTCTTTAAATATCTGTTTGGTCTTTTTTCAGTAGTGCTATTCATAACGGCAACTACAGGTGTAACAGTGCATTCGCATTATTGCTCCTCGGATGTAGTAGCGAATATTAGTATTATTGAATCTTTGGCAACTTGTGGACATCATGCTGAATCTACTGAACCTAATCCTTCAATTGAAGGAAAGTCATGCTGCCAAATAGATTCGCAATGCAAAACTTTACAAGTGGACAAGGATGATTGCTGCAGTAACGAAAGTGAGTTTTACAGGGTTTCTGATGATTTTACCACTTCTTCGGAAGAGCAGTGGAAAGTAATTTCCAAAGAAATTTCTATAGTAAATACAGTTATTTCAATAGTTAATGAATCGATTGAAAAGAGTATTTTTTCCAATGGTTTAATTGAAATATTTCACCCACCTCCATCAAAATCAGGAAAGCAGCTTATTGTATTCCTTCAACAACAAAAAACAGATCCTGACCCAATTGCATAACTCTTCGCCTGAAAGGCAAACAACATTTATTGTTTAATCTATTAGAGTTATGAATCATGAAAAAATATTTTTTATTGGCCTGCGTACTTATTGCGCAGGGATTTTCCTTGCACGCCCAAAAGGTTAGCGGCAAGGTGTTTGAGCATCTTAACGGGAAAGAGATGCCACTTGCCGGAGCCAATGTTGTTCAATTGAATTCAGTCAATGGTACTGCAAGCAGCACAGACGGGCATTTTCAGTTTCGCCTGGAAAAGGATTTCCCGCAGGTTTTGGTTGTCAGTTATGTAAGTTACCAAACCGACACAATTTACCTGGCGCAAACCGGTTTCAGCCATGTGCATGTAGAACTTACTGAGCAGAATGAGCTGAAAGAACTTGAGGTAAAAGCAAGGAAAAGCGGTAGTTTTATTTCCCGTGTCGAAACTTTGGGAATTACAAATATTACTGAAGGTGAATTGGAAAAAGCCGCTTGCTGTAATTTATCGGAAAGCTTTGAAAACAGTGCCGCCGTTGATGTAAGTTATAGCGATGCCGTTACCGGTGCAAAGCAAATTCAATTGTTGGGCCTTGCCGGAATTTATACTCAGTTTTTAACCGAAAATATTCCCAATCTGCGTGGACTGGCAACAGCTTATGGATTGGGTTATGTGCCGGGAAGTTGGATGGAATCTATCCAGGTTTCAAAGGGGACTTCATCCGTAATCAATGGTTATGAATCGATGGCTGGCCAGATTAATATCGAATACAAAAAGGCTGAAGAAGGTGATAAATTATTTGTTAATGTTTACGGCAATCATTTGGGTAAAATCGAAGCCAATGTCAATACCCGATTCCAACTCAGCGAAAAATGGAGTACTGCTATTTTGGCCCATGTTGAAAATATGACGGTAAAACATGATCAGAACGGTGATTCGTTTTTGGATTTACCGATGACCCGTCAGGTGAACCTTTTTAACCGATGGAAATATATTGGCAAGCAATTACGTCTGCAATTTGGTATTAAATATTTAGCGGAAGACAGGCAGGGTGGACAAATGGATTTTTCACCTGACATGGAGCGCACTTCTGAAAATCCTTATGGGACGGGTGTGAAAACCAATCGTTATGAAGCTTTCGCCAAGTTCGGCTACATTTTGAAACACCGGGCACAAAGCAGTTTTGGATTTCAAAACCAAGTGATTGTTCATGAGCAAACTTCATTTTTTGGGCTGAACGATTACGATGCCAAACAAGTTTCATATTACGGAAACCTGATGTTTCAATCGTGGTTTGCTGATACCCGCCACCAATTCACAACAGGAATTAGTTTTAGCCTGGATAATTATTACGAAGATTTGAACGACAGTACTTTCAATCGATTTGAGCAAGTACCCGGTGCATTTTTCCAGTACAATTATTCCAATAAAAAGAACCTGAATATCATTGCCGGCTTTCGGGCCGACTACCACAATTTATTTGGATTGTTGCTCACCCCCAGGCTTCATGCCAAATACAATATTAACGAGCATAATGTAATTCGGCTAAGTGCCGGAAAGGGCTACCGTTCAGCCAATGTTATTGCCGAAAACACTTCTTTACTGGCGACTTCTAAAAAGCTGCGATTTATGGAAGAACTCGAAATAGAATCGTCCTGGAACTATGGTTTAAGCTACACAATCTATTTAGATATTTCTGCCAGGCAGATGAGTATCACCGCTGATTATTTCAGGACGCAGTTTGAAAACCAGGTTATCATCGACCGTGAGGATGACCCCTTTACAATTCTGGTTTACAACCTTGATGGAAAGTCATATTCAAACAGTTTTCAAATTGAAGCCAATTACGAATTGGCAAGAAATTTTGATGCCACTTTGGCTTTTCGCTACAATGATGTCAAAACAACTATCGGAGGTAATCTTGTTGAAAAACCAATGGTAAATAAGTACAAAGCACTACTGTCATTGTCTTACCAAACCCGCTTAAAAACCTGGCAATTTGATATGAATATTCAACTCAATGGCGACCAGCGATTGCCTTATACAGGATTTTATCCGGAAGAATATCAACAAGCTGAATATTCACCTTTTTACACTATCGTAAATGCACAAATCACACGCTACTTCAAGAACTGGGAGATTTATCTTGGAGCTGAAAATCTGGGTAATTACCGTCAACAAGACCCGATTATTGCAGCCGATGATCCCTTTGGAGAATATTTCGATTCCTCCATAGTATGGGGACCGATTACAGGCATTAAAGTTTTTGCCGGATTCAGGTTTCGAATTGAGGGGAAGGATGAATAATTACAGTAGAGACGCATTGCAATGTGTCTCTATGACAATACTACAATGAGCATCAGAAAACATAAAAGTAAAAACCTTAACAAATAAAAAAAATGAAAACACAATTCTTAACATTAATCATTTTGCTTGCGGGATTTGCTTTGCAGGCACAGGAGAAGTCAAACAGCAAAAAAGACAGTAAATATGAAACTGTTGAGATTCAAACCTCCGCCATTTGCGGAGATTGCAAAGAGAGGCTTGAACACGACCTGGCTTTTGAAAAAGGAGTGAAGTCAGTGGAGTTAGACGATGAAACTAAAGTGCTCACTATTCAATACAAAAAAGGAAAGAACAATAAAGAGAATTTGAAAAAGGCAGTAACAAAAGTGGGTTATGATGCTGATGATTTACCTGCCGACCCCAAGGCTTATGATGCCTTGCCGCAATGTTGCAAGAAGGATAATGATCCGCATTGATTTTCTTTAAAACTGGCGCGCGAATTTTTCGCGTGCCTCTTATAATTCATGCTAGTTTAAGTTTGCAACTTAAACGATAATGTTTGTATAGTTTCAAGGATTAAGTTACAAACTTAATTCAGATAAGTTAGTTTGTTAGCACGCGAAAAATTCGCGCGCTAGTTAGGAGTGAGAGTTACAAGCCTAGCCCCATACTCACCAACTCAGCAATGTCGTAGTTTTTGACTTCTTCCTCTTTGTTGGTGTACTTGAGGCCATCGGTCATCATCACCATACAGAAGGGGCAGGCGGTGGCAATAATATCGCAACCGGTTTTCAGGGCTTCTTCGGTGCGTTCGATAAAGACTTCCTTGTCACCTTTTTCGGCTTCCTTGAACATTTGTCCGCCACCGGCACCACAGCAAAGGGCAAAACTTTTGTTGCGTTCCATTTCTATTTTTACTGATGGAATAGCATCGAGTACGGTACGAGGTGCTTTGTATTCACCATTGGCACGCCCAAGGTAACAGGGATCGTGGAAGGTGATTTTCTTCCCAGATAAAATATCGCTGTCCAGTTTGATTTTTCCACCATCAATCATTTGTTGAAGAAATTGGGAATGGTGAAGCACTTCGTAGTTTCCATCAAAATCAGGATATTCGTTTTTCAGCGTATTGAAATCGTGGGGGTCGCAAGTGATGATTTTCTTCACTTCGTAGCCGTTCAGGATTTCAATATTCATCATGGCCTGCATCTGGAACAACATTTCGTTTCCGGCACGACGGGCGATATCTCCGCTGTCGGTTTCTTCAGTTCCCAAAACAGCATAGTCAATTCCCAGATGGTTCAATATTTTCACAAATTCGCGGGTTACTTTTTTATAACGGTCGTCGAAAGCACCTGCAGAACTCACCCAGAAAAGATATTCAGGATTTTCGCCTTTAGCCAGTTTGTCAGCCATTAGCGGAACTTCCAGACCTTCTGCCCAAAGCATCCGGTCTTCAGGTGAAAATTGCCAGGGTGCGCCATTGTTTTCGATATTGGCAAAAACAGTGTTCAAACCGCTGGGCGCCTTGGATTCTTCCATCACCAAGTAGCGGCGCATGTCAAGAATTAGTGAGGGTTGATTAATGTTCACCGGGCATTCCATTGCGCAGGCATTGCACTGTGTACAGGCCCACAATTCTTCTTCAGTAATCCATGTTTGCAATAGTGATTTGCCATCATCAAAGGCTGCTCCTTCTTTCACCAATCCAGGCCCTTTTTCTTTCATTCGGGCGCGGGTGTCCATCATTATTTTTCTTGGGGAAAGCAATTTTCCGGTAATATTAGCCGGACAAACAGAGGTGCAACGGCCACATTCGGTACACGAAAGCGCATTCAAATAATTGGTCCAGAAAATATCGTTGACATCTTTCACACCAAAGCGTTCGGGCTCACCCTCTTCTTCGGGTTGCTCGGCAAAGGCTGCATCGGGATCCATCATTAATTTGACCTCTTTTGTAATACTTTCCATATTTTCAACGTATCCCAAAGGTTCCAGCCGGCTGATAAAAACACTCGGAACTGACATAAAAACATGAAAGTGTTTGGAGTAGGGAAGAATGTTCGCAAAAATAAAAATCAACAAAATATGTGTCCACCAATTTACCTGGAAAAGCAGCCAGGCACTCTCAGCTGTCATTCCTTCGAAAAATCCGGCAAGCCAATAACTTACAGGATATGTTCCAACTGTATGCTCGCCAACAGCGTCTGCCCAAAGCAGATAACCAGTATTCATTCCCAGCAGTGAAAGCATTAAAACCAGAATAATGGTCAACGCCAAATTGGCATCTGCTTTGGAAACGGGTTTCATTTCAGGTCCATAAAACCGTTGAATGTGCATGAACAATCTTCTGAACAAAAATGCAAGAATGGCAAAGACAATGATCAATCCAAAAACGTCGCCACTGGCCATCAAGAAATCATAAATCGGCCCCATAAAAGCAAAAACTTTTTCTGTCCCGAACAAACCATCAATTGTCATTTCGATGCTTCCAAAAATGATAACGATAAATCCCCACCAAACCAGGGCATGCATCATGCCAATAACAGGACGGCGCAATATTTTCTCTTGAAAAACAGCCACTTTAAGTGTGACCATAATTCGCTTACCAAAATTATGCAAGGGTTTCTTTTTGGTGAATCTGAAGTAGGCAAGTACACGTTTCGTGGTCCAGGCAAAAACGCCCAGTGTTATCAAAAGCGAAATGGCGAAAAGTATTTGTTTTATCATGGGATTTGATGTTTGATTTCGGTGAAATAACCTTCCAGCGTTTGAAAAACCTGGAAGCGTTATGTTTCTTTGTGTAAGACGCTTCCAGGAGCAAAGCACGCTGGAAGGTCTTCAATTCAGCATACAAGATTAGCAAAATTCAAATTTAGAATGAAAATAAATTCCGCTTGATTTAGCTTTATTCATAATCATCACTTAAAACTAAGCCCGATTCTTCGGTATAACCATAAAGACGATCGAGTTTAATCTGGTATTTTTCTTTCAGAAAACGGCGCTTTACTTTTAACGTTGGAGAGAGTTCCCCGCTTTCAGGTGTCCATTCCTGGCAAACCAATTCGAATTTTTTAATTTGTTCGTGACGCCCAAGTACAGGGTTAATCTTATCAACCTCCTCTTGAAAGCGGTCGATAACGACTTGTTTTTGAATCAGGTCCCGGTTGTCCTGAAATGTAACTTTGTGTATTGCACACCACGAATGAAGGAAGTGAAACGCAGGACTGATAATGGCTGCTGCATATTTTTCTTTTTCGCCCACCACCATAATTTGTTCTATAAAGGATGATTCCTTAAACTTGTTTTCCACCACTTGTGGCGCTACATATTTTCCGGTTGACAGTTTGAAAATCTCTTTCTTCCGGTCTGTAATTTTCAGAATGTTATGTTCATGCAGTTCGCCAATGTCGCCGGTATGGAACCAACCGTCCTTGTCAATAACTTCAGCGGTTTTCTCCTCAGATTTGTAGTAGCCCAACATCAGGCTAGGGCCTTTCATTAATATCTCGCCATCTTTAGCAATCTTTACTTCTACATTTTTCAATACCGGGCCAACCGTTCCAAATTTCATATTGGGATAATATTTGTGGTTGACGGCAATAACAGGTGAGGTTTCTGTTAATCCGTAGCCTTCCTGAATGGTGATTCCAGCAGCATAAAATACGCGTGCAAGCCTCTCCTGAAGAGCAGCTCCACCCGAAACAATGACTACAATATTTCCTCCCAGGGCTGCCCTCCATTTACTGAAAATAAGTTTATCGGCAATGGATCTTTGGGTTTCGTACCACCAGCCATTGGCCTTATTCAATTCATATTTCAATCCGAGATTAACCGCCCAGAAAAAGAGGCCTTTCTTGATTCCGGTTAGTTCTTTTCCTTTCAGGATAAGTTTGTCGTAGAGTTTTTCAATAACCCTTGGAACAGCAGCAAAACCCTCAGGACTTATTTCGCGAAGATTATCACCAATGGTTTCGATACTTTCGGCATAATAAACCGCACATCCCCGGCGCTGTACCAGGTAATTTACCATCCGCTCAAAAACATGACAGAGGGGTAAAAAGCTCAGGAATTTTCCCTCGGCAGGCACGGGTAAAATATCAATAGAACCATCTACATTCGAAACAAAATTGCGGTGGCTCAGCATCACACCTTTGGGTACTCCTGTAGTTCCAGAAGTATAAATAATCGACATCAGATCATCAGCCTTAATACTGGCCTTGATCTTCAATAATTCATCTTTTAATTTTGATGCGTTCTTCTTTCCCAATTCAAGAATTTCTGTCCAGTTGCTCAGTCCTTCGACAGTATCCATGCTATAAAACAATTTCACCTGGCCAGCATTTTCTACTGCCAATTTAATCTTCTGGTAAAAATCTTCTGAAGAAACAATGACCATTTTTGCATCGGAATGGGTCAGAATGTGCTCATATTCGACTTGACTCAAATTGGCATAAACCGGTACGTGTACCACACCAATTTGTGCCATACCCACATCCATAAAATTCCATTCGGGCCGATTGTTGACAATGCTGACTATTTTGTCTCCTTTCTTAAAACCAGATGCCAGCAAACCATAACTAAAATTATCAGCAAATTCTTTGTATTGAAGCGTGCTGAACTTTTCCCACTTTCCGTTTCTTTTTACTGCGAGGGCATCGTCCCGCTGTAGTTCTTCTACGAGCTGGTCAACAATGTCAAAGGTTCTTTCAATTTTCATGGTCTTTCTTGTTTAAACCCAGACCTGAAGGTCTGGGTAACTGATGGGTATAATATTTATCTTTTCTGTTTGGGTTTGAATGTCCAGGTGAAAGAAAATGCGGCTACTTTTTCACCTGAAGTATCATGGCCTTCTGTATGTACAATAAGCGTTTCCCCTTCACCAGTCTGGATACTTTTGTTGATGGCGGCGATGATTTTTTCGCCGTCGTTACAACTGAACACAATTTTTGTTTTTGCTTTCTTGATGAAATCCGCTTGCATGTCCAATACCAACATCGAAACCGGCACTTTGGTATCGTGCAATGCCGCAAGGGAAAGTATGCCCGACGACAATTCAGCTGCCATGGCCATTACTGCAAAGTACATCGACCGAAATGGATTTTTATTCAGGTATTTAAAGGGCACCGAAACCGTTGCTTTGCTTTTGTCAATTTCGATAATTTTCAGTCCGGCCAATAATCCCATTGGGAGATTAGCCAGCATGAACAGTTTCATCTGTAATGGCTTGGTAGCGAGTTTTCGTATTTTGTTTTCTTTTGGCATGGGTTTCTATGCTTAATAATCCCTGGTCTGAAGACCAGGGCAACTGATGGTTTGACCCACCAATTGCCCAGCACTTCAACGCCCCCACATTATAAATCGTACTTATTATCCTCAATCAGTTTTACGGCAATTTTTCTACGGGCGGCAACTACATTAACGGCAGCAACTTTGGTGAATCGTTTCATGCCCATTGTCATTCCCATTAGTTCGTCGCCTTCAGCAAATGAGTTGATGGCATCGAGTCCAAATTTATGAATTTTTGGCGCAGTATCGTAAAAGAAAATATCCAGCATATCTTTGTACAACGAAAGTTTTTCCTCATCGTACATGCCACTCAGTTTTTCTACCCTTAACATCATCGATTCGGCAGCGTAAGTAAGAATTAGCATGTCGGATAAATTCATAATGATTTCCTGTTCATCGGCAAATTTTTCCATAAATTTTTGCAGTGCGGCACCGGCAGTCATCAAAATGGCCTTCTTAAAATTGGTAATCACTTTTTTCTTGGCTTCGAAATAACCAAGACTGGGAGCACCAAAATCAGGGATACCCATCAGTTCTTTAGCAACTGCTTTTGCAGGCGTCATCAGATCGAGTTCGCCTTTGAATCCTCTTTTCAGCAATTCGCCAACAGTTACCATGCGGTTAATTTCATTGGTTCCTTCAAAAATACGGTTAATCCGTGAGTCGCGATAAGCCCTTTCAACAGGCGTTTCGGCTGAATAACCCATGCCACCATATATTTGGACACCTTCATCAACCACAAAGTCAAGTACTTCGGAACCATAAACTTTGGCAATAGATGCTTCAATGGCATATTGATAAATACCTTTGAGATTGGCTTTTCCTTTGTCCATTCCACCGGCAACATAGGATTCGATAGCATCGTCAATATTCTGGCTGGCACGATAAGTCAGGGATTCGCAGGCAAAAGTACGAATGGCCATTTCTGATAATTTATGCTGAATGGCACCAAAACTAGAAATCAGTTTTCCGAACTGTTTGCGTTCGTTGGCGTAATTTAATGCATTGTCGATGGTGGCTTTACTGGCACCGGTGGTGGCACCGGAAAGTTTTATCCTACCAAGGTTGAGGATGTTCAAGGCAATTTTAAATCCACCGTTTTGATCTCCAAGTAAATTTTCAACCGGCACTTTCACATCATCCATATAAAACTGAATGGTGGTTGAACCTTTGATGCCCATTTTTTCTTCATCGACACCCAATTTAACACCGTCCCAGGTTTTTTCGATAATGAAAGTACTCAGGTTTTTATCTCCTTTTACTTTCGCGAAAACAATAAAAATATCAGCAACACCACCATTGGTAGTCCAGATTTTAACCCCATTGAGGTTGTAATATTTTCCATCTTCAGATAAAACAGCTTCTGCTTTGCCGGAATTGGGATCCGAACCAGCTTCTGCTTCTGTCAGACAATAGGCGCCAATGTATTCGCCAGTGGCCAGTTTAGGGAGGTATTTTTTCTTTTGCTCTTCGGTACCGTAATACAAAATCGGCAAAGTACCGATGCCTGTATGTGCCGAAAAGGCCACTGCAAAACTGTAACCCTTACCCATTTCTTCGGTGGTGAGCATGGCTGTTACAAAGTTTTGGCCGAAACCATCATATTCTTCCGGGAGGGAAATTCCAAGTAAACCCAGTTCGCCGGCTTCTTTCAGCAATTTGCTCAGCAGTTCGCGATCGTGCTTTTCTAATTGGTCCATTTGCGGATTGACCACATTTTCTGTAAACTCTTTACAGCTTTGGGCCATCATTCTTTGTTCTTCATTGAATTCTTCAGGAATGAAGATGTCCTGAGCAGCTGTTTCCCTGATGAGGAATTCGCCGCCTTTGAGTGTTTTTGTATCTGTCATTTTATCGATGTTTTTATGTTTTATCCCAGACCTGAAGGTCGGGGTAACTGATGATTATTTCTTTATCTATTATCCCCGTTGTTGGTGTCCTCACCAACAACACTTTAAATAAACTTTACACATTCCGTTGGTGGGGACACCAACGGAGGTAAAATATTTATAACATTTCAAAAATTCCGGCGGCACCTTGTCCGGTTCCGATGCACATGGTAACCATGCCGTATTTGTTTTTGCGCCTTTTCATTTCGTGCAGCAATTGTACCGTTAATTTGGCTCCGGTGGCTCCCAGTGGATGACCAAGAGCAACCGCACCTCCATTCACATTTACAATGTCTGTATTCAACCCCAACTCCCTGATTACTGCAATGGACTGGGAAGCAAAGGCTTCGTTCAGTTCGATTAATTCGATGTCATCGAGTTTCATCCCTGCATGTTTCAACACTTTAGGAATAGCATCAATGGGGCCGACACCCATTTTATAGGGTTCTACACCGGCTACCTGGTAATCGACCAAGCGGGCGATGGGGGTGAGTTTGTATTCTTTTAGAATCTTTTCAGAAACAACCAAAACAAAGCCTGCCCCGTCTGACATTTGTGAAGAATTACCTGCTGTTGAGAAACCGTCCTGTGCAAAGGCCGGGCGTAATTTAGCCAGTCCTTCAACAGTTGTTCCACGGCGTGGCCCTTCATCGGTATCGAAAACAGTTTCACGGGTTTCCATCTTGCCATTTTTGTAATAATTCTCTTTGATGGTAAAGGGGACAATCTCTTCTTTAAACCTGCCCGCATCAATTGCAGCCAGTGCTTTGTTAACCGACTGAACGGCGAATTCATCCTGTTGTTCTCTGGAAACCTTGTATTCTTTGGCCACCATTTCTGAAGTTAAGCCCATATTTAAAAACCACTTGACATGGTTTTTGGCCGCATCAGGATTTGGAACCATTCGCCAGCCACCCATGTTAATCATCGACATGGTTTCGGCTCCACCGGCAATAATAACATCGGCAATGCCTGCTGAAATTTTTGCAGAAGCGATGGCAATGGTTTCCAATCCGGAAGCGCAATAGCGGTTCACGGTTGAACCCGGCACTTCAACGGTATCCAGCGCCATCAGCGAAAGTAGCCGTCCCATATTGAAGCCTGTTTCTGCTTCAGGAAAGGCGTTGCCCACGACCACATCATCAATTTTCGTTTTCTCTATTTGCGGAAAATCATTCATTAAATGTTTGATTACAGCCGCAGCAATGTCATCAGGACGGGTAAATCGAAAACTTCCCCGTGGTGCTTTTCCAATTGCTGAGCGATATCCACCAACTATATATGCATTCATGATTTCTATTTTTTTAGTTTCTTAAAATTTTTCCTTTTGTGATGATGCTCTGAATCCGTTCCAGGGTTTTGCGCTGTGTACACAATTCCATGAAAGTTTTTCTTTCCAAATCAAGCAGGTATTGTTCCGAGACTTCGGTTAAGGCCTGTGAAATTTCTCCTCCGGCCATTACCAAACCTAATTTCTCAGCAATTAATTTGTCGTGTTCCGACATATAATTTCCGGTTGTAAATCCGTCAGCACCAACATAAACCATGCCCATCACTTCTTTTCCAAGAACCTTAATGTTGTTGCGGGCTGCCGGTTGGGTATATCCTTTTTCAACCAGGTTTAGCGCGGTTTTTTTGGCATAAGCCAGATGGTGTGCCCGGCTGACAATTACTTCATCGATTCCTTCCCGGAGGTAACCCAAATCAAATGCTTCGTAGGCCGACATCGACACTTTGGCCTGACCTATACTGAGATAGCGGTTCAGGAATGCATTGGTACGAATGTCTCCATCTTGTAATTCATCCGACAGGCGGACAGCAAACTCTTTGGTTCCACCACCACCGGGGATGAGGCCCACGCCAAATTCGACGAGGCCCATATAGGTTTCGGCATGGGCAATTACTTTGTCACTGTGCATGCACAATTCGCAGCCTCCGCCCAAAGCCATTCCGTGTGGTGCGGCAACTACCGGAATGGAAGAATAACGCATGCGCATCATCGTTTTCTGGAACCATTGAACGGCCATATCCAGTTCTTCCCATTCCTGCTCGATAGCCATCATATAAATCATGCCAACGTTTGCACCGGCCGAGAAATGTTCCCCTTCGTTAGAAACCACAACGGCCTGATAATCGGCTTCGGCCATGTCGATGACTTTGTTCAGGCCTTCTAATACACCGGCACCGATGGTATTCATTTTGGTATGGAATTCGATGTTCAGTACGCCATCTCCCAAATCAAAAATGGTAACATCAAGGTTTTCCCACAGAACATTGGTTTCGCGCAGGAGTTCCAGCGAAAGCCTGCCTTCTTGTCCGGGGATTATTTGATAAGATTTACTGGGAATGTCGTAAAAACTTTTGAGGCCATTTTCAACTTTATAGAAAGAAGTTATTCCGGCTTCAAGCATATCATAAACCCATTGCGCAGGTTTCTTGTCCGCTTCTTCCATGGCCTTTACCGTGGCTTCAATACCAACGGAATCCCAGGTTTGGAAAGGGCCGAGTTTCCATCCAAAACCAGCATTTAGCGCATCATCTACTTTGTAGATTTCGCCTGTAATTTCAGGAATTCGATTGGAAACAAACTGGAACAAACTGTAAAAAGAGGAGCGGTAGAAATCGCCGACTTTGCCTTTGTCGGCAAATAAGATGGGCATGCGTTCTCGTAAATCTTCAATTCCTTTTGTTTTTTCGAAAACGCCAAATTTCGGTCTGGGGGCTTCAACATATTCCATGGTGTCGAAGTCGATGGACATGAATTTCTTTTTGCCATCTTCGACCACCTTTTTAAAGAATCCCTGTTTGGTTTTTGAGCCCAGCCATTTTTTGTCGAGCATTTGCTGAAGATAATCAGGGATTGCAAAATACTGATTGGCTTCGTCATCGGTAGTTTCTTTAATATTATTGGCCACATGAACGAGGGTGTCTAATCCGACAATGTCTGCTGTTCTGAAAGTGGCTGATTTGGCACGACCGATGACCGGACCGGTTAATTTATCGATTTCGGGAATGGTGAAATCAAGGTTTTTTACGTTGTGAAACAGTTCCATGATGGAAAAAGTACCGACTCGGTTAGCAATAAATGCCGGTGTGTCTTTAGCAAGAACCGGTGTTTTCCCTAAGAATTTACTCGCATAATTTGCGAGGAATTCCAGTACCTCTGGTTCAGTTTTTGAAGTCGGAATAATTTCAAACAACTGCAAATACCTCGGTGGGTTAAAGAAATGTGTTCCACAAAAGTATTTTTGAAAATCTTCACTTCTCCCTTCAATCATAGCTTCAACCGAAATACCAGAAGTATTGGTCGTGATTAAACTTCCCGGCTTGCGGTATTTCTCCACATTCTCGAAAACCGATTGTTTGATGTCGAGCCTTTCAATTACCACTTCGATTACCCAGTCACAATCTTTGATTTTTTGCAAGTCGTCATCGAAGTTACCTGTTGTAATCCGCTTGGCAAAGGACTGTCGGTAAATGGGGGAGGGCTTGGATTTAAGCGCGGCTTTCAGCGAGCCATCCACTATCCGGTTTCGAACGGCCTTGTCATCTAATGTAAGGCCGGCTGCTTTTTCCTTGTCATTCAGTTCGAGGGGTACGATGTCAATCAGAAGTACCTCGGTGCCAATATTGGCAAAATGACAGGCAATACCCGAGCCCATAACACCTGAACCCAGTACTGCAACTTTTTTAATTCTTCGTATCATAACTCCTTATATATATAATGTTTTAAAATTTTGTTCTATTGTTAATATGTTTGACTGGAAAACTGGAAGTCAGAATAGTTGGAAGGCTTGAACCTATTTTTAAATGTTTTCATCCTTCCCCCCTTCCATTCTTATTCTCTATGAATTTATCCACATCATTACAAACCTGCTCCTTTATAATATGTGTAACCCTCGAGAAAACAGCCATGTCTTCGGGACTGATTTTTTCAAACAATTCGTAATTGAAAGCCAGCACTACATTTTTGATTTTTTCCCTCATCTTCAGGCCTTCTTCAGTTAAAAAAATACGCACTACACGCCGGTCTTCTTTATCAGGCTTCCTGTAGATTAAGCCATCACTTTCCATGGTTTTTAACAGCCGGCTTAAACTTGAGGAAGTCATGCCCATTAAGGGTGCAATCTTGGTTGCCGGGATGCCTTCTTTACCAATATTCACCAAAGCATAGCCAATTCCCTGTGTAATTCCGTTCTCGGTAGCCAATAAATTATACATCCTTCGCATGGCGAAAAGTGTGGAACGAAGGTGATAATCAACTGTTTGGTCTATGTTCATATTATATTGTTATGCATGCATTGCAAATATACGACAATAATGCTATGCATGTCAAGTATATTTTGAAATTATTTTTCTGCAAGATTTTGCTATGGATTCAAACTGAACTTTAGTCGGGTTGTGGAGACCAACCTGACATACTGCACACAGTCCAGTTCACGGCTTTGAGTATTCCAGCTAAGATTCTTCTCAGGCTTAAAATTAGGATAATTGATTATGAAATAATACTTGGCTTAATCGTCCGTTCTTTCCTGATCTACATCCTGAATAAATCGGATTAATCCCTTAAAATAAACTTCCTGATCGTCGTACATTGATAAATGGCTTCCGTTGGGGCAATGTAAATAACGACCCTGTTGAACTTGTTCTGACATCCATTTCATGTGTTCGGGATCCATGGTGTCGTAAGCGCCACCTATGGTTAAAGTCGGGACTTTAATTTTTGACAAATCATTTTTTCTGTCCCAGTTTTCCAGGCGCGAATTTCCAACAGAACCAAATTCACTGGGTCCCTGCATGCTGATGTAAAAGGCTTCGTTTGTATTTGCGAAATCTCTGATAACCGGTTCGGGCCAGTCTTCCAAAGGCATTCTTAAAACGTGTTCGGGATAGTAATGTTCGGTGATGAGTTCAATATATCGAGGATTTTTAAAATCACCCTCAGCTTCCATCGTTTTGATTTCGGAAAGAACAGCCGGGTCAAGTTGCGGCCCCAACACTTCATTTGCATATTTGTTGTAGTCAGGAATAGATGACACCATATTAGAAATAATAAGCCCTTTTAAGTTGTCCTGGTATTTCAAGGCATATTCGATGGCAAGAATGCCTCCCCATGATTGTCCGTACAAATAGAAGTTGTCCTTATCCAATTTTAAAGCTTTACGCACCTGTTCCACTTCATCAACAAAATGGGGAATATTCCACAAACTGGTATCATTGGGATGGTCGCTATAACCGGATTCCAATTGGTCGTAATAATAATATTCGATGCCTGCTCCGGGGAAGAAAGAGTCAAAGCACTCCAGGTAAATATGCGAAGCACCGGGGCCGCCATGAAGAATCAACACTTTTATTTTCGGGTTATTGCCGATCCTTTTCGTCCAGACATTAAATTCTCCGGCCGGGGTTTGGATAGGAATCATTTTTATACCACCACTGAGAATATCATCACGGCCTGTTTGGTCGAAGTATTGTGTTACAGTAATTTCATTTGTTACAGTGGTCGTACTTTCTTCAGAAGTTTGATTGTTACAGGAAGTAAAAAATATGATTGCTATTAAGATTATGAAATTGATTTTTTGCATGACTGGATTTTTAGGAATTGGGTTCTCAAATTAGTGAGTTATTTTGTGGTGAATTTTTTTAAGTTTGTTTTTTGGAGACAATAATTTGTGTGCATTAATGTTGTTTGCTAACAACAAATGAGATAAGCCGACCAAATTAATCTTGCAGCCATTCTTCAGCTTGTTTTTTTGCTTCCTCGTGAGTTAATAGTTCTCCATTTTCGATTTGCGCAATCGCTGTTTTGAGCTCTTCAATCTGGGCTTTTTTCAATTTGATTACTTTTTCATTTTCCAGATCAATATCGATTAACTTGCTCACTTCCATAAGAAAAACCGGGTTGTCAGACTGATTAATAGCATCTATTAAATTTTCCTTTATTTGTTGTGTATTCATTTTCAGTTTATTATTTTCATCCAAGTACTAATTGTCCCCAATTGTATTTGGGTTTGACAAAGGTAGGATTATTAATCGAAATCTATATGGATGATCTTTGAAAGAGTAGATAATTAACGCAATGTTTGTAAATTGCCATCCAAATTTGAACCAATGAAAAGAAAAGAGTTTGTCTATTAGATTTTTGCTGTATTAGGGTGAAATGAGGGCTAAGCTTGTGGATGGAGATTTACGATTAATAAAGTATCAGGCACAAGTCCATGCGTGCCAGGCCTCTGTGTCAGAATGCATCAATGCTGGGCAATAATTAACTTGTATAAATATCTCTCAAATAAAATATGGAAGGACAAATAAGAAACAATATTAAAGTCGGGATGCTGGTTAGGATAGTATTAAAAAAGGACCAGCGAAATGGAAACCTCACTGAAGGTGTTGTAGCAAGAATACTTACAAAATCACCGAATCATTCGCATGGCATTAAAGTACAACTTGAAGATGGACAGGTTGGAAGGGTTAAGGAAATTGAAAACTTCTAAATAAACACTTTTATACCAACTCAAAAAACCGCTTAGAAGTTTAGTAATTCTTTATATTTGCAGTCTTCCCTAAAAATCGAATTTATGCAAATGCCATCCATTTATAAGCCAAAAAATCATATAAGAATCGTTACTGCCGCATCCCTGTTCGATGGACACGATGCTGCGATCAATGTCATGCGCCGGATTATTCAATCGGGTGGGGTAGAAGTTATTCATCTGGGGCACAACCGTTCGGTTCATGAGATTGTGAATGCTGCCATACAGGAAGATGCCCAGGCCATTGCCCTTACCTCATATCAGGGTGGTCATATGGAATTCTTCAAGTATATGTACGATATGCTGAAAGAAAAAGGCTGTGGAAATATCAAGATTTTTGGTGGTGGCGGTGGAACTATCTTGCCAGATGAAGCAAAAGAACTGCACAATTATGGTATCGAGCGTATCTATTCTCCTGATGATGGTATGGCCATGGGCTTGCAGGGGATGATTAACGACCTGATTGAAAAGTCGGATTTCCCCACCGGGAAAGATGTTAATGTCAAAGTAAAAGACATCGTCAAACAGGATTATGTTGCCATTGCCCGTTTGATTTCGGCAGCGGAAAACAACCGCGAAGAAATTACCGGAATTTTGGAAGAATTGGCAAAATTGGCCGCAAAGAAAAAATCACCGGTACTGGGAATTACCGGAACCGGTGGTGCCGGGAAATCAAGTTTAGTGGATGAAATTGTCCGTCGTTTTCTGAATGATTTTCCCGACAAATCCATTGCTATTATTTCGGTTGATCCATCCAAACGGAAATCGGGTGGCGCACTATTGGGCGACCGTATTCGGATGAATGCCATTGACGATCCCCGTGTTTTCATGCGCTCGCTGGCTACGAGGCAATCCAACCTTTCCATTTCAAAATATGTTCAGGATGCAGAGACCATCGCCCAGGCTGCCGGTTTCGATTTCATCATTCTGGAAACTTCCGGAATCGGGCAGTCCGATACAGCCATTGTCGATCACAGCGATTTGTCCCTTTATGTAATGACACCGGAATACGGCGCTGCCAGCCAGTTGGAAAAAATCGACATGCTCGATTTTGCTGATTTGGTGGCCCTAAATAAATCGGATAAACGCGGTGCTTTGGATGCCTTGCGCGATGTGAAAAAACAGTACCAGCGCAATAACCGTTTATTCGAAAGCCCGGTAGATGAAATGCCGGTTTACGGGACGGTTGCTTCCCAATTCAACGACATCGGGGTGAATGAATTATACGGTCATCTTTTTGAAAAAATCAAAGAGCGCACCGGTGTAGATTTTCATTCCCATTTGGGGCATAAAAATGAAATGACCGAAAAGATTGAAATCATTCCTTCCCAAAGGGTAAGATATCTTTCAGAAATTTCGGAAACCGTACGGAATTACAATCAGTGGTCGGTCGATCAGAGTAAGGTGGCACAGAAATTATTCAGCCTGAAACAAACAATGGATTTGTTACATGAAGAAGGAAAAATGGCTGAGTGTGAGGACTTGCGGATGTTGTACGATTCAATCGTTCAGAAAATTGATCCCAATAACCTGAAAATGCTGGAAGGTTGGAAAGCCAAGAAAAGCAATTACCAAAATGAACATTTTGTTTTCAAAGTCAGGGACAAAGAATTCAAGATCCAAACTTATACAGAATCGCTTGCACAAACAAAAATACCGAAAGTAAGCCTTCCCGGATTTACAAGTTGGGGCGAAATTTTGAAATGGTTGCTCAAAGAGAATGTGCCGGGCGAATTTCCTTTTGCTGCCGGCGTATTTCCTTTCAAACGTGAGGGAGAAGATCCAACCCGTATGTTTGCGGGGGAAGGCGGGCCTGAACGCACAAACCGACGTTTTCACTATGTTTCTACAGGCATGCCAGCCAAGCGACTTTCCACGGCTTTTGATTCGGTGACTCTTTATGGAGAAGACCCGGAACGCAGGCCAGATATTTATGGGAAGATTGGCAACTCAGGTGTCTCCATTTCCTGTATGGATGATGCCAAGAAATTGTATTCCGGCTTCCATTTGGCCGATCCCAAAACTTCGGTCTCGATGACCATTAATGGGCCAGCACCAACATTGGTGGCTTATTTTATGAATGCTGCCATCGACCAACAATGCGAACTCTATATTAAGGAGCACGGTCTGGAAAAAGAAGTTGAAGCGAAAATTGAAGACATCTACAAAAAGAAAGGAACAGAAAGGCCACATTACCAGGGGAAATTACCTGTAGGAAATGATGGGCTGGGACTGATGTTGCTTGGTGTTACCGGCGATATGGTTTTACCGGCTGATGTTTACGAAAAAATCAAGAAAGAAACCATGAGCGTGGTGCGTGGCACTATTCAGGCCGACATCCTGAAAGAAGACCAGGCACAGAATACCTGTATTTTTTCCACTGATTTTTCGCTCAAACTCATGGGCGATATCCAGGAATATTTCATTGAAAACAAGGTGCAGAATTTTTACAGCGTTTCCATTTCCGGTTATCATATTGCTGAGGCCGGTGCCAATCCCATCAGCCAGTTGGCTTTTACATTGGCCAATGGATTTACTTATGTTGAATATTATAAATCACGGGGGATGGATGTGAACAAATACGCACCCAACCTGTCTTTCTTTTTCTCCAATGGAGAAGATCCTGAATACGCCGTAATTGGTCGTGTAGCCCGTTTGATTTGGGCAAAAGCCATGAAATTGAAATACAATGCAGGCGAACGTTCCCAAAAACTGAAATACCACATCCAGACTTCAGGTCGTTCGTTGCACGCACAGGAAATTGATTTCAACGATATCCGTACAACCTTGCAGGCTTTATATGCCATTTACGACAATTGTAATTCGCTGCACACCAATGCTTACGACGAAGCGATTACCACACCAACCGAGGAATCCGTAAGAAGGGCCATCGCCATTCAAATGATTATCAACCACGAATTGGGCCTGGCCAAAAACCAAAATCCATTGCAGGGTTCTTTCATTATTGAAGAGTTGACTGATTTGGTTGAAGAAGCTATTTTGATGGAATTCGACCGCATTACAGAACGCGGAGGAGTTTTAGGTGCTATGGAAACCATGTACCAACGTAGCAAAATTCAGGAAGAATCTTTGTATTACGAAACCCTGAAACACACTGGCGAATTGCCCATTATCGGGGTCAATACCTTCCTCGGCAGTGAGGGATCCAAAACAGTTGTTCCGGGAGAAGTTATCCGGGCAACCGAAAAGGAAAAAGAGTACCAGATTCACATGCTGGAACAATTACATAATACCTGGAAAGACGAAGCTGTTGAACAGCTGAAAGCATTGCAAGATGCTGCCATTGCGAATGAGAATGTTTTTGAAGCTTTGATGGATGCAGCTAAATTTGCTTCAATTGGACAGATTACCAATGCACTTTTCCATGTTGGCGGACAGTACCGAAGGAATATGTAATGAGTGGCGATTTGTGAAAACCTTCCAGCGTTAAAGACCTGGAAGCGTTGATTGAAGAAAAAATGTATGCTTAATGACAGACGCTTCCAGGTCAAAACGGACGCTGGAAGGTCTTCATAAAAGAGAAACAGTACAGACGCATTGCAATGCGTCTCAACGTGAAATAAATAAAACCATGACAAAAGATATTTTAATCATTTATCCCGAAACAAGCTTAACCAAAATTGCTGTGTATCGCGGTGCTGAACCCATTTTCCTGAAATCGATTAAACACACAGAGGAAGACTTGAAT
>QMPA01000021.1 GCA_003650365.1 Bacteroidota bacterium
ACTGTGAACGACATTGAGCCAGCAATTTGTATTCCTAAGCACTTTTTGGCTTAGAAATACACATTTTTTAGAAGGCTGAAAACCAGTGATGTAAAAGCCGAATTTGTAGTCCTAAGTCTTAGGCGTACAACAAGTTCTTGACTTTTACTTTTTGGTGTTGTATTATTGCAGCATAATTTTAAACCAATTAATTAATTTAAAAAGCTTTATTATGAAAAAATTATTGATTTTAGTATTTGCGATCAGTTTGACTGGTTTTACTTTCTCTCAAAAATCACTTACAACATCAGAATTTGTTCAGCAGCATCCTGAACTAATGTCTACCAATCAAAGTGGAATAGGTGAAGTAATAGGAAATTCACCCAAGAAACTTTTAAACGGTGTTACCTATACTTATGTTGGGTCATTTGATGGACTTAATGGGCCATATTATGGAACTAATCCCCCATGTTATACTGGTCAAGAGGCTGCTGCATTATTATTTGGAGGTAATCCTTCAGACTATGTTACTTCCACCAATCCAAGCACTACAGATCCAAATACCATTACCTTTACAGCTTGGATGGTCACTTGGGGCATTTCAGGTTGGGCTGAATATGCACAAGATTATAAAGTTGACGTACTACCTGTGGGTTATGATGATCCTAGTGGAGTTGGTACTGCCACAAGTGCTTATGTTTGGGATAACCCACCACCACCAGGATCATCAATTACATATGTTTGGAGAGCAGCACAACAATCTATCCCAATTTCCAACTGGGCAATAATCCTAGGCGTACTTTTAATCGGAACCTTTATTGTTGTTCGTTACAGAACAAGCCTGGCATAATAATCATATTAAATTTAGGTTAGATGAAAAAGCTGCCCATATGGGTGGCTTTTTTTGTTATTCCGGTATATTGTAGCCTAATGGTCTATGCCTGTAATTTTAATTTTCGGTTCAATGTACGGGTCAATGTAAATAGCAGAAAGTAGCTTAAATCAGCTTATTTTTAATCATTGGGTATTTAAGCTGATATTACAAAACCCCTATCTTTGCCGCTTATATGAAGCCTTTGCTTCGTTATGCCTTCTTAGCTCAGCTGGTAGAGCAGCTCACTCGTAATGAGCAGGTCGTGGGTTCGAGTCCCATGGAAGGCTCGGCTTTTAGCAAACAACAAAATTTAAATCACAAATGCCAAAACCTGTCCGTATGGATAATAACCAATAAAACAAATATCAATTGTCTAAACCGTTTGGGTTTTTAAATATTGGAATTTATTTGTCATTTGATTTTTTGTGATTTGGGTTTTTCATTGAAACAATGTTATGGCACAAATAAACTGGGACGATTTCCAAAAAGTAGAATTACAGGTCGGAACAATTATCAGTGTCGATAATTTTCCCGGTGCCATCAAACCCGCTTACAAAATTACCGTTGATTTTGGCCCGGAAACCGGCATTAAAAAATCGAGTGCCCAACTTACCGATTTGTATACAAAAAAAGAATTGTTGGGTAAACAGATTGTAGGTGTTGTTAATTTCCCTCCCAAACAAATCGGTCCTTTTGTTTCAGAATGCCTGATTACGGGTTTTGTGCAAGAAGACAAATCTGTTGTGTTGGCTGTACCCGAAAGAAAAGTGGACAATGGGCTAAAACTTTCTTGAATAAGTTTGAATCGCCTACTGGTATAATGACATTGTAAATATTAGATTTTTGATCGCTAACTATTCACGCTAAATCCGTGCATCCGCGGCTATTATATTGTATTTTCGCCCACATCCAATTCAATATTCATGGAACAACTTAAAAAAGCAATCAACAACTCACCCGTGGCCCGATGGGGAATCCTTGTCCTGGTGGGTTTTATTTTATCGGTGAATTATTATTTCTACGATGCTTTCTCAACCCTCAAAGACCTTTTGATGACGGAGTTTGGGTTTACCAATACCGATTACGGACTGTTTGTTGCTTTTTACTCCATCCCAAATACTTTCCTTTTAATGGCAATTGTGGGAGGAGTGATTCTTGATAAATTTGGTATTCGCCGAACCGGTTTCATGTTTATTTTCTTCATGGCTTTTGGTGCCATGCTCACCGCTTACGGCGCATCGCATTATTATAGTGAGGGTGGATTTGGCTATGGTTTTATGACAACATTCCTGCCGGGATATTCCCCTGAACTGAAGATGATGTTACTCGGGCGTTTCTTTTATGGCCTGGGTGCCGAAACAAGTATTGTTGTTGTGAGTAAAATTCTGGTCAAATGGTTTAAAGGAAAAGACCTCGCACTGGCTTTTGGCTTAAAGGTCGGCTTTGGCAGGCTTGGAACTTTTGCTGCCCTACAGCTTTCTCCCCGCATTGCCGGTTCGGGAGGTGAACATCTGAGCACAGCCATTTGGCTTGCTGCCGTACTGGTTTTGATGGGTCTGCTGGCATTTATTATTTACATTATGTTCGATATTAAATATGATAGAGCGGTAAAGACTGATGCAACTTCCGAAAAGGCAACTGCTTTCAAAATAAGTGATATTGGAAAAATATTAAGCAACCCGGCCTATCTTTACATTGCCTTATTGTGTGTTACCTTTTATTCGGCAGTTTTTCCTTTCCTGGCTTTTGCTCCCGATTTTTTCTACAATAAATTCAATATGACCAGTGTGCAAAGTGGAGAGATCACTTCTTTGCTTCCTTTGGGAACCCTCTTTTTTACCCCCTTGTTTGGCTTTTTAATCGATAGATATGGAAGGGCAGCAAGCGCGATGATATTTGGGGCCTCGCTTTTGTTGATTATCCATTTATTATTTGCCTTTACCAATTTGCAACCTCACATTCCAATGATTTTATTGGGAATCGCCTTTTCATTGGTTCCGGCTGCCATGTGGCCTAGCATGGTAAAATTGGTTGACGACAATCAGATTGGTACTGCCTACGGACTGATGTACTCCATTCAAAATCTTGGGCTTTTTGTGTTTCCGATTCTGGCAGGCTTTATTCTGGATACGACCAATCCCGGTGATGTTGAAAAACTTAACTATACCCCCACTATAATTATGTTCGCAGCTTTGGGTCTGCTGGGTTTATTTTTCTCATTATTGCTGAAATATACCGATAAAAAACATGGTTTTGGAATTGATCTTCCACTGAATAAAAACAACTAAAAATGAAAAGCCATGCCTAGGCCTGGCCCGGAAAAAGTAACATTTATCTTATAATCTTCTTCTAAGAAGGTTCCATGATGTTTCAAAACCAGATGATTCCAACCCAGCTTAAATGAAATAACCCTTCCCGATCTGTAATAAACAAATGTGGAAATTTGATAAGAACTTTTATTGTCATAAAATAAGCCACCATAATCGCCTTGCAAAACGATAAACCATCTTTTAAAAACAAACTGGTTATGTAATCCGATGATGGGGTCTATCCAATAGGGATGAATATCTAATTCTTTCGTAACACCGTTTAGTTTGGAGTATAGACTTTGAATATATCCTCTGGCCCCTACATAAGCATAAAGTTCATAGCGAAATCTTTTCTTCCTGGAATCAGCATTAACAATTTTATACCCACCAAACAAGCGTAATTCTGTTGTGCTAAATCTTGCCTGCACAATTTCATTGTCATTGTATTTAAATTTTAAGGAACTTCCTACAGCACCTGAGAGAGCATCAAATTGAAAAATAAATCTTTTCTTTTCATAGGTAACCCGGGTTAAAAAAAAGAAATTCAAATACCAATCTGTCTGAAACAGTCTCGATATTATTTCGCCCAGATCACCTCCAGGGGGGTCGGTAGGGGGTTCTCCGGGATCAGAACCATCTTCCCCTTCAATATCCACATCACCATAAGCAAAACTACCTGCAAATCCCGGAACCCATAAGGGTATCTCAACAGTCCATGGCCTGCCCGGAAGCAGGAAACTTTTGTGTTGTTTTCGCCACTGCTTTTTTGTGAGGGTATCTTGTGCAAATGCAGTTGATGCAAGCAACAGCGCAGTGATAAACAGGATGAAATATTTTTTCATAATACAACAAAAAGCACACTTAATTGAAGTGAAATTAATGAAAAGCAAAGATAAGAAACTTAGTTTTAGAATAAAATAGTGGATAGATTGATTTACATGGCGTTTTTTCCTTAGCTGTTTTGATATTTGGATAATTGTTTTTTATTTTTACTTTTACAAAACTTAAAAACAAGCAACCTTAAGTAAGATTTTTCGTTTTATACAAGCAATTTATTTTAATCAAAACATTTTAATTATGAGATCAAAACTGAACCTTTTGGCCGGATTGGTATTTCTATTTCTCTGGTCAACAACAAGCATTTTTTCACAGGTAATCAGGCCTGAGAAAGTAGTCACACCAATCGGGTTCGACAAATTAGAAAGCCTTAAAAACATTCCTGAAAACATTCCAGGATACATTGATAGAAGCTGGAAAGACAATGTAATTCCGAATAAAGATGGTTTTCTTGAAGAGTTTAATAAACCATCAGTTTGGACAGATGCGGACCCTGTTTTACAAAATCAAATGTCTGGTAATCGTTCTACTGCAACGGTAGGCCAAAATTTTGCAGGACAAATTAATGCAAGTGGTGTTGCGCCTCCCGATACGGATGGAGATGTTGGTCTGAACCATTATATGCAAATGGTAAATCTTTCTATGCAAATATGGGATAAGAATGGTAATTCACTTTATGGCCCCGTTCCAAGCAGTACGCTTTGGGATGGCTTCGAAGGTCCATGGACAGGAACAAACGATGGTGACCCTATAGTTTTATACGATGAGTATTCAGACCGTTGGATTGCAACTCAATTTTCTTTGCCCAATTATCCGAGCGGACCGTTTTATGAACTCATTGCGGTTTCCCAAACTGGTGACCCAACAGGTGCCTGGTATCGTTATGCCTACGAGTTTGCCAATATGCCTGATTATCCCAAATTTGGTGTTTGGCCTGACGGATATTATTTCACAATTAACCAATTTGCCCCTCCAAGTTTGAATTTTGCCGGAGCCGGGGTTTGTGTTCTGGATCGTGCTGCGATGATCAACGGAGATTCTGATGCAACAATGTTATTCTTCAACCTTGGTACTTCCTATGGAAGCCTCCTTCCTGCGGATGCTGATGGGGCAACACCTCCTCCTGATGGTTCACCGAATTATTTAATGAACCTTGGAACGAATTCACTATCTCTATGGGAAGCAGCCGCTGATTGGGTAACTCCAGGTAACTCGAGTATTACATATGTTGGCTCAATTGCTGTGCAACCGTATTCATATAGTGGAATTACGATCAACCAACCCGGAACTTCACAAACGCTTGATGCTTTGGCATCGCGCTTAATGTACCGGCTTCAATACAGAAATTTTGGAACCTACGAAGTCATGCTAACTAATCACTCAGTAAATGCAGATGGTAACGGACAAGCGGGCGTACGTTGGTACGAACTCAGAAATACCGGAAGTGGATGGGGCATCCATCAGCAAGGAACATTTGCCCCGGATGATGGCGATAACAGATGGATGGGAAGTGTAGCCATGAATGGAAATGGTGACATTGGCCTTGGTTATTCTGTGGCAAGTACTTCAACTTATCCTTCCATTCGGTTTGCCGGACAATTGGCTTCCGAGTCGGGAACAGGAATATTAGATATAGTTGAAACCAGTATTGTTGAAGGGACTACTTCACAAACTGGTGTAGATCGTTGGGGAGATTATTCGATGATGTCTGTTGACCCTTCTGATGATGAAACATTTTGGTATACTACCGAATATTCAAATGGGGGCTGGAACTGGCAAACACAGATTGCTTCTTTTAGCTTCACAACTCCGGTTGTTGTGGCACCTATTGCAGACTTTACAGGAACGCCAACGAGTATTATGGAAGGACAAACGGTAACTTTCACCGATCAATCCACAAACAATCCTACTTCATGGTCTTGGTCATTTCCCGGCGGAAACCCTTCCACCAGTACATTACAAAATCCGGTTGTTACTTATTCAGCAATTGGGACTTACAATGTTAGCCTAACAGCGACAAACAGTGCAGGTTCTGATGCCATTACAAAAACTGCATACATCGATGTTACGGAGTTAATGATAAACTATTGCTCGTCATCTGGTTCCAATACTTCTACCGAATGGATCAAAACTGTCAGCCTGGGTACATTTTCGAATACCTCAGGTTCTGATGGTGGCTACGGAGATTATACTTCGCCTTCAATTTCGCTTGAAAGTGGACAAGCCTACAGCCTGACAATGACACCCGGGTTCTCAAAAAAATCAAGAAGGGAATTCTGGCGGGTTTGGATAGACTATAATATGGATGGTGACTTTACAGATTACGGAGAAGAAGTGTTTGCGGCTAATGGAAAGAAAAATACGGTCTCGGGAAGCATCAGCATACCTTCGGGTTTGTCAGGCGAAACAAGGATGCGGGTGTCGATGAAATATAATGCAACTCCCACCTCCTGTGAAGATTTTTCTTATGGAGAAGTAGAAGATTACACCTTATTTTTTGGCACACCAGTTCCGTTGCCACCTATTGCTGATTTCTCAGGGACACCTACAAGTGTAACTGTGGAAAACAGTGTTCAATTTACAGATCAGTCTGCCAACAACCCAACTTCATGGTCATGGAGCTTTGTCGGTGGAACACCTTCTACAAGCACTGCTCAAAATCCGTCAGTGACTTATAACACCGAAGGTTCGTTTGCCGTAAGCTTAATAGCTACAAACGACGAAGGATCAAACACAAAAACAGTAAACGATTATATTTCTGTTATAAGTGGTGGTGGCGCTACATATTGTGAGTCAACAAGTGGCAGCAATGCGCTTGATTGGATTTCACAAGTTGATATTGGTGCATTTACGAATGCTTCCGGAGCTTCTCTTTATTCGGACAATACAGGTATGATTGTAGGTTTAGCACCTGGTTCGTCAAATAGCGTAACACTTACCCCTCATTTTGTGAACAAAACACAACGTGAGTTCTGGAGAATCTGGATCGACTTTAACGCGGATGGTGATTTTGACGATACCGGTGAACAGGTATTTACTGCAAACAACAAACGTTCAACGGTGACGGGAACACTCTCCATTCCTTCCGATGCTTCGGGGCAAACCAGAATGCGAATTACTATGAAAAATGGTGGTTCACCTTCACCCTGCGGAACCTTCTCAAATGGAGAAGTTGAAGATTATACTGTTGACTTTGGCAATGTGCCCAACAGTTTGATTATCGGAAATAATATTGATTTGAATATTTATCCGAACCCTGCCAGAGACGTGCTGAATATCAACTTAATCAGTAATAATGAAACCATTAATATTAAAGTTTACAATACACTTGGTCGCATTATCGAAGAATTTAATACTGATGCTAAAAATGCACAAATTGATTTAAGCAATTATCCGAATGGCCTGTATTATATTGGTGCCGATGATGGCAAGCAAAACACTTTGAAAAAGTTTGTGAAAAATTAATTAGAACAACTTTTAAATATTCAACAAGCCTGCGACTATTCTCGTGGGCTTGTTTTTTCCGCTCATCATCATCATTTGCATTGCTGAGTTTTATTAACATTTTGTTGTTAATAACAACAATTATACTATCTTTGATTGTTTTTTAAAAACAAATAAGCAAATTTTGTCACATTCTACAAGAAGTGACGTACAACAACAAAGCAAGAAATCTTTTTTTATTAAATTAAAAAGCGCAGCAGAGCGGGCGTATTAATTAAGAATCATTTAACAATCACTTGTTAATACTTTTTTGATTGTAGGACTTACAAAGCAAATTTAAAACAAGCGATTTGCAACCTGTGATTGTATTGACATGTATAAATCATTTAAAACATTATTCATTAACAAAAAATTAGTTTTATGAAAAATTTACTTTTATTCACATTCGTGCTTTTATTTATTGCAGGATGTACAAACAAGCAACAAACCGTTGAAGACGATAGTTACCAGAGCAATGGTTACAATGCTTTTAAACGGGGCGCAGCCACAAACACCCTGATTGCAGGGAAACACATTGATGTCGGGACTGTCGTTATTGAGATTAATGATGAAAACGACTTTATCGATGTGACTTATGAGACCAATTCAGATTGGACAATTGTTGAGACCCACGTATTTGTAGGTCATGCAGGGAGTGATATTCCGGTTAACAAACCTGGAAATCCAAAAATCGGACATTTTCCTTATGCCGAAGATCATGATGCCGGTACCACAACTTTTACTTATTCCACGCTGCCGTTTGTGACAGGACAACAATTTGTTGTTGCTGCCCATGCTGTTGTAAAAAACAACAACGGACAAACAGAAACTGCCTGGGCTTACAACGATGTTACAGCAACAAAATTCTCAGGAAAAAGGTGGGGATGGTTTATCAATTATCAATATGAGGATATTCCTTTGGAGGAATGCACCATTCTTTATGGAACAGAATGCAGGACTGATAGCGTGAACATTTACCATATTAATATTTGTACTGAAGAAGTTATTCTAATCTCCAGTGAAGCTGTCCCGGATATTCCAGATGGTAGTTACGACGGAAATGCCTGGGACTCTGAAACAAATACATTCTACTTTACAACCTTTCCCAATGGCGATCTTTACTCCAATGATATGGACGGAGAAGAAGATTCTGAAGATGAGGGAGACCTTGAAGGAGAGGGTGGCAGTGGCACCTTTTATGAAGGAGAGTATTATTATGTTGATGAAGAGAATGAGCTAAGTGTTGTTTCATTTGACGAGGAAGGCGATATTGACGAGGAAGAACCTGTTGATACAATTGACATTGCTACCACGGTTCAGGATATTACTGTTGGTCCCGCTGGTTTGTATATTTACGGAATTGGTAATGGTGATGGAGCAAGTCAGTTCTTCAAGTTCGAGCTGGAAACAGGCACAACCACATTGATTGCTACAATCTATAACGAAGACCTTCAAATTGCCTTTGGTGTTGATGGTATTCTTTATGCGGTGGATGGCACAGATGGTGAATATGGATTATACACCATGGATGCAGAAACCGGAGCGATGACATTTTTGTTTGATACAAGTGTGAAATTTTGCGACCTTAGCGAAGGCCCTGAGATATAACAGAGATTCCAAGGTTTACATTTTGCGTAAACAGATGATACATTTCGGCAGGCGGGAATTTTTCTTGCCTGCCGTTTTTTTAGCACAATATAACCTTTTGTAACCAATCAATATACTGAAAATAATTATAAGGATTTTCAATAAAACCCCACCCCATCCCTCCCCCAATGGAAGGGTACAGAACTGCTCACGAACTTGGGGAGCAACACAAGTCCTCCCCTTGGGGGAGGATTTAGGTGGGGTCTTTAACACTGATTAGTTACAACCTTTTTAAGTATTTGACGTATAATTTGTTTGAGTCCAATATTTTACTCATATTTGCAATGTAATAAAAAACAAGCATTGGTTACCAGATTTTTGTACAAGACAGGCCGATTGAGGTTTGTCAATCAATATACGGGTAATCAGTTTATTATCAGCAAACAAAACAATTCAGGCATGAAAAATCTAAGATTATTCCTTGTCTTATTTATTATTGGTGTGCATGCATTTAGCTTTGCGCAAATAGGAATTCAAACCAACAATCCTGATGCTTCATCGGCATTAGATATTGTTTCTACCAATAAAGGCCTATTGGTTCCTCGTATTACTTTAACTTCCGATCTTTCCAGTGCAAGTCCGGTTACCTCTCCGGCTACAGGATTGTTGGTGTATAACAGTGGATCAAATCAGCCTCAAGGTTTCTATTATTGGGGAGGAACGGCTTGGGTGAAACTTGAATCAGGTACAGGTACTATTTCAAGTTGGGAGTTAATTGGTAATTCAGGCACAACTGCCGGAACGAACTTTGTTGGAACTACAGATGACAAAGACCTTGTATTTAAAACAAACAATGGAGAAAGAATGCGGATATTGAGCAATGGACGTGTAGGGATAATGGATGGTGGCAATTTACCATACGGTGATAATAAATTTCAGGTCACAGCTAATACTACGCAGATTGATGCTATTAGTGCATATTCTAATGATGGGTACGGTGTTTATGCCCGGACTTATGGGTTGACAACCAGGCAGTATGCTGTCTATGGGTTAGCTGATGGGATAATAGCAATGCGTGCACATAGTTCAGATGGAAGCGGTACAGGAATCCTGGCTTCTGGTAACGATGTAAGCGGATCATATCTCTCATCATCTGGAGCTGGCGGTGCATTTACAGGCGCAAAATATGGCGTTTATGGTAAAGCTAGAAATACTAGCAATGGTAATGGGGTTCTTGGTGTCGGCAATGATGCAGATATTTCTGTTCCTCCAACAGGTTCAGGTGGTACATTTATTGGAGACTCAATTGGTGTATATGGAAAAGGAGCTGGCACTTATGGCAATGGTGTGGTAGGTAGAGGAACAGGAGGCTCCACTTACCATTATCCAACAGCTGGCTCAGGCGGTGCGTTTACAGGTACTGTTGGTGTTTATGGCTATGCAGATGTAATAGGAGGAAATGCTGTAGTGGGTTCAGTTATGGGTGAGACGTATAGTACCCCGGGTGGAGGCGGTACAGGCGGTTCATTTTCAGGACCCTTTGGTGTTTATGCGAAATCTACTGATAATGACGGGACTGCTGTTGTTGGCGTAGGTAATGATGGAGGGAATTACCACACATTACCCGATGGAAGCGGAGGTGCTTTTTCAGGTTTTCATGGTGTGTATGGATATGCCGAGGATGAAGATGATGGCATTGGGGTACTTGGTATTGGCAATGATGAGGGGTCTTACCATTCACGGGGTTACGGAGCAGGTGGTGTGTTTGAAGGTTATCGAAGTGGATTGGAGGCTTATGCTTCTCGTACAAACAATGACACCTATGCTATTTATGGAGAATATACTGGTGGTACACGAGACGGTAGGGGTGTATTTGGTTATTCGGTTCCCAGTAGTAACCGTGGTTATGGTGTGGTTGGTGAAGGAGGAAAACAAGGGGTCTTGTCAATAAATGCAATGGCTACCATTGGAAATATGGTGATCAAAATGGATCACCCACTAGATCCTAAAAATAAGATCCTCAATCATTATGCAATGGAATCGCCGGAGGTATTGAATATGTATAGGGGAAACGTTCATCTTGATGGAAATGGTGAAGCCATTGTTTCCCTTCCGGAATATTTTGCAGAAATTAACATCAACTTTTCTTACAATTTAACACCCATTGGTCAGCAAGCACCAAATTTGTTTATTAAGGAAGAAATTAACAGCGGAGGAAGTTTTGTCATTTCAGGAGGCCATCCAAATCAAAAAATTTCCTGGGTGGTATATGCCGAACGGAATGATTTGTATATGCAAAAGGAAAGAGAAAACAACCCTAACCTGGTGGAAGTTGAAAAGGAAGCCGAAAACAAAGGTAAATACCTGATGCCGGCATTGTACAACCAGCCACCTGAAATGGGAATTTTCTATTCAGGTAAAAGTGTTGAAACAAAAGCAGACCGTAAAAATACAAGCCGGAATAATAAAGTTATAAAAGGTAAGGATATAGGTGATAAAGAAACAGTAGCTGAAGAAATTGAAGTTAAAGTAGAAAAAGAAGAATAGTATCATAGTTTTTTTACCGTGATAATTTATAGCAAGCAAATGAACCTTCATTATCCATTATATAAAATGTTGCTCGTGGCAGGACTGCTAATATTGGGAAATTTTGTACATGCCCAGTTTACCATTCAGCCCAGCAGTTACATTACTATTAAAGAAGGTTCCACACTCAGAATAGGATCGGACCTTAACATCAACAGCAATGCCACAGCTTCCGGATACCTGGTGGATCAAACAAATGATGGTGATGTTACTATTACCGGAAACATTAGTGTAAAAAGATACATGAGTGCCGATTATTGGCACAATGCTTCCTCACCTGTTAGTAGTTCCAACAGCAGTGTTTATACAGGAACAGAACTGGTATTTTATTATGACGAAACATTAATTATTAACGATTGGATGTTTGGATGGGTAATGTACAGTGGGGCACTATCAGTAATGCGTGGCTACGATGTTTATATAGATGCCACTCCTGTAACAGTAAATTACACAGCAACTGGTGCGCAAACCATTAATACAGGTACTTATAGTTCGGGAGTTGCTATCACTAGTTTCCCCAATGGTGAAACTGATCCACATCGGGGATGGAACTTGCTCGGAAATCCTTATCCTTCACCGGTTAATTGGCAGGCATCAGGTTGGGATAAATCAGATATCAACGATGCCAAATATATTTGGGACGGACCCAACGACAATTATACCATTTGGTTAGGAGGGGGAGCACCTATTGGTATTAATGGCGGAACACAATATATCCCTTCCAACCAGGGATTTTGGGTGCAGGCTTCACAAAATGGAAGTGTGCAGATCAGCAATTCAACACGCATTGGAACAACACCTGCAACGCCAGATTTTTATAAAAGTGAAACGCAGGATTACCCCATTTTAGATTTACTAGCCCGTGCCAATGGCTATACTGATGAATGCATGATACGTTTTTTACCCAAAACAACTGCAGCATTTGATTTGAATTTTGATGCAACAAAATTATTTAGCCAGGGCAATGAAGTTCCGCAAATTTGTACGCAATCTACAAATGTAAAGCTGGCGATCAATACACTTCCTGCTCTGGAAGATGAATTGATGGTTTCTTTAAGTTTTCGATGTAAAAAATCAGGCTTTTATTCAATCGAAATAAATGATGTTACCAATCTCGATGCTTTTACAAAAGTGTATTTAAAGGATGTGCTGGAACAGAAAATCATTGACCTGACAAATGAATTAAAATATAGCTTTCATCACGATCCGATGAATGGAGCAAACAGGTTCAAAATTTATTTTAATCCATCAGCGGATGTGATTAATAATATGACACCGGTAGATTATTTTTCGGTTTATGCAATGCAGGGTGGCATCACAATCCTAAAAAACACCAATAAATTAATCACGGGTGAAATTTGGATTTATAATACAATGGGACAGCCGGTTTACAACACAGCTCTAAACAACGACAAAAAATGTGCGCTTAACCTAAACGTAGCCAGTGGATACTATTACGTAAGCATCATAACACAACAACAAGTGAGTAACTTTAAAGTATTTATTAATAATTGAGGTTTTAGTGGTCCGACCACTAAATATGGCTCAAAAATGAAATTGCAACTTTAATAGAAATTGAACGTAAAATCGTTTAGTGAAAAAAACTTATCTTTGAAAAAAATAATAATTATGAAAACAATCAAACATTTTTCAACCTTTATCGCCACAGTCGTTTTTTTATTATCAGGTTTTGTATTAGAAGCCCAGCAATTGGAAGTATCTCCAACCCAAATGGCTTTTTCAGCAAATACCGGGTCATCACAAACATTGCAGTTGTATGTGAGAAACAAAGCACAAACAGAGCAGTCGTTTATTTTCACGATAAGCGATTGGCTAATGGATAATGAAGGAAAAACTACCTATTTTGATGCCGGTACTACTGGTCGTTCTTGTGCCGAGTGGATTACTGTTTCCCCATCTCTGGTTACTTTACAGCCCAACGAATCGGCAAATGTGAATGTAACCATGCTTGTTCCAAACGATGACGCATCAACAAAGTGGGCGGTTGTATTTGTTGAATCGGCGGTAGAAAGAACCGGAGCAACAGCAGTTGATAAACAAGTAAGTATGGGTATGCGAATCAGTGCACGAATTGCAGTAACTATTTTTCAATCACCAAAAAGCAATACTTTTTACAAAGGAACCCTTGAAGGCTTAAGCGAAAAAGTAGATGCTGAGAACAATCGGACTTATGAAACAACAGTCATCAACCTTGGGGACAAAATACTGAATTGTAAGGTTTACTTCACCGTTTCTAACCTGGCAACAGCCGAAGAATTTACATCTGAGCCGATAGAATTTCCTTTGCTTCCCGAGAACAACAAAAAAATTGAATATACACTCGACGAAAAACTGCCCAAAGGAAAGTATTCAGTCGCCGCAATTCTCGACTATGGGAATACTGACGAATTAGAAGGCATTCAGCTTGACGTTGATGTAAAATAGTTTAGTGATGACAAAACAAGTTGTATTCTTATTAATCACCTTGTTTTATTTTGGGTTCTCCTTTTCGCAAACAAGGCACACTGATACCAATTACTATTATCAGGACTCTAGTTTTATTATCAAGTCAATTATTGAATACGAAATAATTGATGGGGATACATTAAAAAATGGCCCGGCTGTTTTTTATTATGTAAGCGGAAACGTCCTGAAAAAGGGAAACTATAAAAATGACTATGCTCAAGGCAAGTGGTTGAGCTTTTATGTTGATGGCACCTTAAAAACAAGTGGAAATTTTGTTAATGATACATTAAATGGTGAAGTCTTTTTATATCACCCAAATGGACAGGTATCAGAAGCAAGAATGTATAAGAAAAATTTAATGCATGGGGTAACAACAGGTTATTTTCCAGATGGAAGTGTCAATTACCGGATAAATTATGTTGACAGTATGCAAAGCGGCTTGTATGAAAAATATTATTCCTCAGGTCAGTTAAAAGAAAAAACAAGTATTGAAGACCAGCATTTTTATGGAGATTATCAGTCCTTTTATGAAAATGGGCAAATAAAAAAAGAATACACCTATTCCAATTATGATATCAATGGTCCCTATCTGGTATATTACGATGATGGGAATTTAATGATTAAAACGAACTACCAAAAGGGCCAGGCACATGGCTTATACCAGGTATTTCATCCAAATGGAGGTTTATACGAAAGCGGGCAAATGAAACTGGGCTTGAGGAACGGTGTTTGGCTAACGTATTTCGATGACAGTACAAAATACATGGAAGGACGTTATGTGAACGGCTTACCAGAGGGGTTGTGGAAAGTGTATCACGACAATGGCGTACTAAAGCAAGAAGGCATCTATAAAAAGGGGATATCAGAAGGCAAGTGGAAATATTATTACAACAATGGACAAATCCAAAAACGAGGTCTTTACAAAAACAACAAAGAGCATGGTCTTTGGGTGCATTATTACAAAAGTGGAGTCGTCAAACTGGAGTTGTATTACAATATGGGAAAACTGGAAGGCCTATGCAGTGCATATAACGAAGAGGGAAAAATGGTAGAACAGGTGAAGTATTTAGATGGTGTTGTGATTGAAAAGTTGAAGTAGGCCCTATCAAGTCAGGGCTTGAATTTGATACCGGCGCGCGAATTTTCGCGTGCCAATGATCAATAATAAAGCACGCGAAACATTCGCGCGCTAGTGTGACACACCAATGAGTTAAGATAAATGAAACAAACACTATATCTTTTCATTTTTATTATCGCTTTATCGGCGAAGCCTCTATGCGCTCAGGATATCCCCCCTCCCAATCCCAACATTAATATCAATATCGTTTCGGGCAATGTCGTTCAATTTATATTTAGCGATATTAATCAATACCTCAACGGCATCTTAAATGGTGGCCAAAACACTTTTATCCGCGTAGGTTGTATTGCTGATTGGAAGCTCCAATTCCATACCGACCAGGCGATGTTTTATGGCACGAATAATCCCGCCCATACAATGGAGCTAAATAATGTAGGACTCATAGTTGTATCAACTGGCACAAATCTGGATGATGGGTCGAATACCATTAATTATGCAAAATCACTGCCATTGGCATTGGCAAATACTCCGGTTTTATTGCTTACCAAAGGAAGTGGAAGCAATAAAGGTTACGGACTTAGAAATTCATTTACACTGAACTGGGAAATGGGAACACGAAGGGGCAATATGAACAATCAAACCATGCTGGAACAGGCTTTATACCCTGATACATATGAATTAGATATTACACTAACGCTATCATTTTTTTAAAAAACACCTAAACTAATTAGTAAATTGAAACCTAAATCAATAACCATCGTATTAAAGGTTATGTAATAAAAGCTTGTATAAAATAAATTTATTAACAATTTTATTTTGATATCTTAAATTTTATTTTATATTTGTACGGTGTTTGAAAAAACACAAAAACAACAAGCAGCAGCAAAACAAACAATTTAGCAAAACAAGTATCATTACAAATATTTTTTATTAACTAAATTTCATAATTATGAAAAAATTAATTATTATTTTAGTGGCGTTATTCGCCATGCAAACAACAAGCGTTTTTGCGCAAACCACCGACATTGTCGATTTTCAGGCAATATTGCAGGATGTTACATTGATTGATGTCACTGCTGGAGATGCTATTGTAGTCACCTTTGCTACAGCTGATGAATACAACAACGGCTTCGATGTTATTACACCTGTTACAACTGTAGAGGTAACTGCACTGCTCAACTGGGACATGACGATTCAAGCTCCTGATTTAGAAATTGTGGCTGGAGGAGTGTTTATTCCAATTAACAATATAGGTGTTTGGTGCGAATCGACAGGTACTTTTACTTTTGGTACCGAGTTAACCTGTGCGTACACCACCATTACTACACCTAAGGGACTAACAAATGCTGCAGAGGATTTGATTACCAATGGTTCGGATAATGCCGGAGACCCCAGTGAAACCTCGTTTAACCTGAATTGGGAAATGGGATCAATGGAAGGTGGTATGAATGGTACCAGTATGTTTGATCAATTGTCAAATGACGACTTTACAGTAGGTACTTACAATACAGTAATTACCTTAACTTTGGTTACACTTTAAACAGGTTTTATTAGATAAAGAAAAGGGAGCATGGGTTGACTGTGTTTCCTTTTTTTTTGTGCATAGTATCAAAAATCCGATCGCGCATGTTGCGCGTGAGTATGACAAAATATTAACAAAGCATGCGAAACATTCGCGCTCTGGTGGTGGAGATATCTCCCTTGCCCCACGGGCAGGGCTGGGGTCAACCCACGAAACATTTGCGTATTAGTTTCGGAAGTATTTTGCATCTTTTTTAACATATTCACGTAAAAAAAAGAATATGAAAGCATCGCAGACAACACACATTATTTTCACAGCAATTTTGGTATTTTTATTTTCTTATTCATCCAAAGCCCAGGATAATTCACGAGATATTGATTTTCGCTCTGATCTTGTTTCACTGATCCAGTTGAATATTGCCCCGGATGTGTATCTTGAGTTTGGTATCAACGAGATTAATGACAAACTCTATCAAATTACAAAATATCCGGATGATTTAATTTTTAGTGTTGAATCTACCGAGAATTGGACTTTGTCTATTGCCGCAACAGCGTCTTATTTTAGGGGTGTTCAGGATTCAACACTGATAATTCCGCTTGATTTCATGGGATATACTGTCGAAAATCATGGAAATAACTTCGACAATGGCAAGTTTTCAAATATTTACAATACAACCAAAGATACTATACTGGAGTTATCTTCCGAAAAAAAAATGATAATGACGAATGGTCGTCGCAACAATATTGGTAATGCCAAAGACAATTATTTTATCCTACGCTGGAAATTCCTTTACCAGGACGATCCACTCAGGATGCGGGAATTCTATAATTTCAGAATGGCCAATGATTTCTTTCGTGTAGGTGTTAATTTGACACTAACGAAAAGCCTTGATCCGGTGCAGCCTGATAAGGGTGATGCTACAAAGAAGCAGTAATTATGATACCACGTGGCATACATTTTCTTGTGTTTGTGCTGCTCGTATTTTCTCATTCGGTTCTTCTTTCTCAAAATCAGGATGAAAAAACAAGGGGTACAACTTTGGAGGCTCACTTTGTGAAAGAAGAATTTGAACAGGAAGCAGGTGTGCTGGGATTCAACGTAATACATATATCTAATCTTAGCACAACTCCAATAACAATAAAACCTGAATTAGTTGTTCCCAAGGGCTGGGCAGTGTTTAGTACAGCGATTATTGAAACGACAATCCCACCACACGATAGTATCTTCATCCCATTCAGGATACGTATTCCTACAAAGGCTGATTCAGATATAAAACACGAAGTACTATTGAACGTTTTTTCCGAAACAAACACTTTGTTGTTACAGGCAAGAAGTTATGTGAAACCTGTAAGTTTTCACAATTGGCAATTGGTAATCCCTCAACGAAGGGTTTATTTTTATCCGCGTATCAAACTGGCTGAATTCGATGTAATTATTGAAAACAATGGCAATACCCGTGAATTTGTCAGGCTTGATATGCAACCTGACTTTAAAGTTAGGATAGGAAGTGCCAGTGATTGGAAAACCGGGCAAAGCTATGAGCTTGGACCAGAGCAAGACACCACCATACATTTCCGGGTTTATTATACAAATCAGCAGGAAAGGATTTTTGACATTAGTAGAATTCAGATTATTGCGTTAACTGACAATAGTCAGGATAGTAAGGTGGTGCTGGTGGAGAAGTATATTGATACATATGACCCTTTTCAATTGAATTATTCTCTGCCTCATATGATAGAAGCCGGTTTTAGGATGAGCAATACACGCAATGAAGTTACCCCATATTTAAATGCGAGGGGAAAACAAATATTTAACAAAACCAGTGACTTTGAATATTTGTTTTCAAACTACAATATAGGCGAAACAAACCATTTTGTTGATTACAGCACCTACCGCTTTATCTATAGCAGAAAGTCTTTGAAAGCAGGTGTTGGCTCTATTGGATCAACCTTGGGTCGTAATATGTATAGTCAGAATGCTATTATGCTTTCCAATGTATTTACTTTAAACAAATACAATACATTTGAGGTTTTTGGTAGCCAGGACTTTATGGATCCGATTACCAGTCTTGCGGGTGGATATAATTACTCAAAGGGAAACCTTGAACTACAGGGATCTGTTGGATACAACTTAAACAGCTTAAGAGAAGTGAACACTGGTTCTTTTATGTTCAGAACCAGCCCGATAAATATTTGGTGGGGACATTCGGTAAACGCCATTTTGTATGCCCTACGGGAAGAACATTATCATGCAGCACCCTATACACAACAGGGTATTGCCTGGGATATTAATTATTTCGGCAGGATTGGTAAGAAATTTACTTTTCAACTGGTCAACAATTATGGTTCACCGGATATACCCGGATCAAGAATGGGATTGTTGAAAATCGCCACAAACCTTAAATATAAACCCTTTGTTAAGAATAATTATTTCTCGGCAAGGTATATTAACACTTCCCGTACATTTTACAACTACAATTATGAGGGCAAAAAAATGCGCAGTTTTACCCTGCACGATCAATACATCAATGTGTTGTACCACTCCTATAAAAATAAAAACAACAGGTGGTCTTTAGGGCCAAGTATCGAACTCTATCAATCGTTAAGCCCATTATATTCAGGCGTTCGTGATACAGCCGATTATCGGGTTCAGAAATTTAAACTGGAATTTTTTGATGAGTTATGGCATGATTTGAAACTTAATTTCAAAGCCGGTATCCGTAATATTTCATATGTAGGGAATGTGGTAGTTGAAGAAATGAAATATGATTTGAATTTAATTGCTGATTACAACCGTAACGGCTACGGTGTGCGTGTTCGGTATGATTATGGTCCTATGATAAATAGTGGCCTGTATCAAGCCGCATCAGATGTGGATTACAATGGTGTTCAATTGGCTCCTTATGTTTCAAAATATTATTGGAAGAAGCGCTTGAATGTCCGGCTTTTTGTCAATACGACTTACCGCTTTGATTTGAATTATACTTACCTTAATATTATTCCAAAAGTTGAAGCATATATTTTTCGGGACTGGTATGCTGTTGTGGGTGGAAACTATACTTTCAATCAACGGAAAAACAACGAATTTGATTATAGTAATTACAATTATTATTTGGAATTTTCAATAAAAAAGTATTGGGGAAAATCAGAAAAGCTCAGGCCGGAAAAGAAATTACGCAGGCTTAAAGTCATCTTGTTTCAAGATGAGAATGGCAACAGCATCAAAGACCAATATGAAAAAGGAGTACCTTATGTAAAAACCAGGATCACCTTAATTTCGCCTTTGAATGCAGAAGAAGCAAGTCGTTTTCCGATCGACATTACCCTTTTATCTAACGAAAAAGGAATTGTGACTTTTAAACAACTCCCAAAAGGTACTTATGACCTGACTTTAAAATCACTAAACAATTTAAAGGAATATTTTTATGTGGATAAACAAAATAAAAGTATTGATCTTTCCAGAACCCAAACTGTCTATATACCTTTTCAAAAGGCCAATAGTATTGATGGAAAAATAGAGATAGCACTCAATAAGTTTTCAAACGAAAGTGGTGAAACCAGGGATCTTTCCAATATTAAAATTACGGCTTACAATAATTTGGGTAACAGCTATTCTTCGTTTACCAAGAAAGATGGCAGCTTTGTCATTTTTGCACCGGGAGAAAATACTTACCAATTGCGAATGAAAAATGTTTTTGGAAGTAGTTATTCTATACTTCAAAATGATATTTCAGTTTATGTTTCAGATACAACCGAAATCCTGGTCATTTTTGATGTTGTTGAAAATAGCCGAAAAATAAGCTTCAAAAAGGCACGGCCGGATATTCCTGATAGTGTGAAGTTTGCCCCTGTTAAAATTAAAGTGCTTCCAGGCGAAATTTACGAAAACGAAGACGATCGGACTGCCAACAAAGATTCAATTCCGGCATTCGACTTAAATCAAATTACCGAAGTCATTCCAATGGCAAAAGGAACGATATACGTGATTGTGAAGGAAACAGAAATTCAAACAGATGCGGTAGCTTTAATGTCTATTTTGAAAGAAAACGGGCTGAAAACATTCCTTGGTTTCGATGCTGAAAAAGAGATCTATTATGTTTTCACGAACACATTTAGCAAGCGGTCAGCAGCACAGAAAGAAATGGACCGGATAGAGTTGCTTGGCATTAAAGATGGGGAGATTTTGAAATTTTAGTGATACTTCTTTTTACTTTCTTAATGTTTATTGCGTGTTGATTATTGAATATTTCTTTAGCCATTATAATACCAGAAGTCCCCTATAAATAGGTTCAACCAGCAAATATATTTTGATTGCTAATCGTTATCACATATAAATACAGTTAACAAGATAACTAAATAATTGTCTTAATTGAATAAATATATTTGCTTCTACTACCATTTTAGTGGGAATGATTAATCATTGTCTTTAACAATATAAATATGTTGCGGGGATTGATGCCTCTTAAGCGGAGCTTTATAAAAGTTTTCTAAATACCCCTTTACTAAGTTTAATGAAATAAATTTGTAACATGAAATATTTAGGAATTAGTGAAAATGAATTGCAAAACATAGGCGGTATTCACACCGCCCGTGAAATTCAACAACAACCCGTTGTTTGGCAGAAAATTTACGATCAGGTCAGGAAAGGTGCTGCTGACATTAAGCGCTTTTTGGATGAAGCAATTGAAGAAGTTGACGAAATCATCCTTACCGGTGCCGGAATCAGTGCCTATATTGGAATTTGTTTGCAAGGTGATTTTCGGAACAGCTTCGGTGTCAGTACTACCGCGATTCCCACAACCGACCTGGTGACGCATCCGCATCACTTTTTTAACAAAAACAAAAATGTGATGCTTGTGTCGTTTACCCGTTCCGGATGCCCGTCAGAAATTGATGAAGCTTTCCTGACTGTTTGCAGTGTGATGCCGGCATAATTACCCCTGTTGTTGAACCTTTTGTAATTTATCAAAAATAAAAAATAGAAACATGAATAAAGACCTAAGAAAACAAGCAGTAGAAGCCAATACTTCTTTGCTGGAATACATCCTTCAACAGATTGATGTTATTGAAAAGAATACCGGTATTAAGAAAACTATTTTTGCCGCTTGTCCCAATTCAATCTCTGTTATCAAAGCCTCATTGCGTGCAGCAAAAAGGGCCAATGCCCCCATTAAATTTGCGGCCACTTTAAACCAGGTTGACCTCGACAGGGGCTATACAAACATGAACCAACAGGAATTCGTGCAGACCATCAAAGAGCAGGCGCGCCTGATAAATTATACGGGTCCTGTAATTGTTGCCGTTGACCACGGTGGACCCTGGCTAAAAGATATTCAGAAAACTGAAAATTGGCCACTGGACAAAGCCATGGATTGGGTAAAGAAATCATTCGAGGCTTCAGTTGCTGCCGGATTCGATTTAATTCATGTTGACCCCACTGTTGATGCTACACTCAAAAAAGATGAAGCGATTAATATTGATGTAGTTGTAGAACGTACGATTGAGTTGATCGCCCATACCGAAAAATTTAGAAGAGACAATGATTACGACCGTATTGCCTACGAAGTTGGTACCGAGGAAGTGCATGGCGGACTGGCCGATATGCTTACCTTTAATCGCTTTCTGACAGGGCTTAAAGTTGGTTTGAGAAAAGAAGGATTGGAAGATGTATGGCCTTGTTTTGTTGTTGGTAAAGTGGGAACGGATTTGCATACAACATTATTTGATCCTGAAGTTGCCAAACAATTAACAGCGGCTGCTGCACCCTTTGGCAGTGTGATAAAAGGACACTATTCCGACAATGTTGAAAACCCTGAAGATTATCCAAAATCGGGCATGGGCGCAGCCAATATTGGCCCTGAATTTACAGAGAACGAATATGATGGATTGATGGAATTGAGCCATCTTGAACAGGAATTTTTTGATGCGCAATACATTGCCAAAACATCTGAAATTAAAAAAGTATTGTGGGATGCAGTTATCAATTCCAACAGATGGCAAAAGTGGTTGAGTGATGAAGAAAACAAAGAGGACTTTTACGCCAATTCAAAATCCAGACAAGAATGGTTGGTAAAAACAGGCTGTCGTTATATTTGGGAAAACCCCGAAGTAATGGTCGCCCGTAGCCGTTTATACGAAAACATAAATAACAACGGTATTCAAGCCGAAGGAATCGTATTGTCAAAAATTGAAAAAGGAATGGATAATTATTTCTTTAATTTTAACTTGATTGATTTAAATGAAACGCTGTAATACCAATTCAACTTAATAAAATGGCAAATAAATTTGATGTAATAGTAGTCGGTGAATTAAATGTTGACCTGATTTTTGATGGTCTTGGAAACAAACATCCGGAAGTTGGCAAAGAAATTATTGCCGATGAAATGACTTTGACCCTGGGAAGCAGTTCTGCAATACTCGCTGCAAATTTGAGCGTACTTGGGCCAAAAGTCTCATTTATCGGCAAAGTGGGAAAAGATAGTTTTGCCAATCTGGTGCTCGAAAGTTTAAAGGGGAAAGGTGTTGATACGACAAATATTATCCAGACATCTGAGCACAAAACCGGAATCACGGTGGCCTGTAGTTACGAAAACGACCGTGCCATGGTAACCCATCCCGGGGCGATGGATCATTTAACAATTGACGATATTAAACCCGAAATACTCAAACAGGCCAAACACCTTCACATGAGCTCTGTTTTTTTCCAGAATGGATTAAAACCCAATATTTATGATTTATTCAAAATGGCAAAGGAAATAGGACTTACTACTTCCTTTGACCCGCAGTGGGACCCTGCCGAGCAATGGGATGTTGATTTGAATGTCTTATTACCTTTTGTTGATGTTTTTCTCCCGAACATTGTAGAGCTGCAATTCCTCACCCAAACCGAAAGCCGTGATGAAGCATTGCAAAAAATTGCAGATGTGGCAAATATTGTTGTTGTAAAAGATGGAGAAAACGGTTCGCTGCTTTGGACTGCGGATGATCAATTTCATCAAACCATCTTCAACAATCCCAATGTTGTCGATACCATTGGCGCCGGCGATAGTTTTAATTCGGGTTTTATTTCACAATATATCCAAAAAACATCCTTACGCAACTGCATGGAATTTGGCGCATTAACCGGAGCAATTAATACGACACAAGCTGGAGGAACAACTGCATTTACAAATATTGAAAGTGTCAGGGAAATTGCACTTGAAAAATTCAATTTTACAATCTAATTACATGAAACATCCATGATTGATATAAATACATAACGCCAAAGGCGGACAGGCAGAGGAATGATTATCAACCCCGTAGGGGTATAAAAATATTAACTCCGGGTTTTAACCCGGGGAAAAAAAGCGATAAACCGTTTTGGCGTGATTTTCGAAGCCTGCCCTGAGCTTGTCGAAGGGAAGCCGAAAATCATGACAAAACACACAAGGGTGTAAATCAACAGCTTACAAAACTATAAACA
>QMPA01000022.1 GCA_003650365.1 Bacteroidota bacterium
CCCTGAAGTGGAGCAAACCGTTAAACAAATGGTGACTTTGAAAAAACCCATTGGCGCACTTTGCATTTCCCCGGCTTTTATCGCCAAAATCCTAAAGGATGTAAATGTAACCATCGGTAGCGACAAAGGAACAGCTGAAGCCATCGAAGCAATGGGTGCCACTCACATTGAAACCAGCCACGGTGATGTTGTTTTCGATGAAGACAAACTGGTGTTCACAACTCCTTGTTATATGTTGGATGCTACAATTCTAGACATTGATGATGGCGCGAATAATGTGGTGAAGGAAATGATGAAGGTGCTTTAGTCATTGGATAATTGGTCATTAACAAATATTGATTCACACAATTTTACTTCCGATAATTTGTATTGCCCGTAGGGCATCAATTATTGTAAAAACTAATAGTAAGACGACATTTACTCCGTAGGAGTTAGATTACCAAAAACGTTTATCCCCTACGGGGAAACAATTTCACTTTTTGAACATTACAATAATTAAACCGCTACGCGGTAAAGAGTAAACCGATTAATTACAACTTGACAAAACCATGAACAATATAACTTCACTTTTTAAAATAAAATACCCCATCGTCCAGGGTGGCATGATTTGGTGCAGTGGTTGGGAACTGGCCGCTGCGGTAAGCAATGCCGGTGGGCTTGGCCTGATTGGTGCCGGATCGATGTATCCTGATGTTCTTGAAGAACACATCCGAAAATGCAAAGCAGCAACCCAAAAACCCTTTGGTGTAAATGTTCCGCTACTTTATCCGCAAACGGACGAACTGATGGAAATCATCATCCACGAAGGTGTGAAGATTGTTTTTACTTCAGCAGGAAATCCAAAGAAATATACTGCCTATTTAAAAGAAAAAGGCATTACCGTTGTACATGTTGTTGCCAATAAAAAATTTGCCAAAAAGTCTATTGAAGCCGGGGTTGATGCAATAGTTGTTGAAGGCTTCGAAGCAGGCGGACACAACGGATTTGAAGAAACTACTACAATGGTCATGATTCCAATGATTCGAAAAATCAGCAACATCCCGTTAATTGCTGCCGGAGGAATTGGCTCAGGACAATCCATGTTTGCTGCAATGGCTCTTGGAGCTGATGGGGTACAAATTGGAAGTCTTTTTGCTGCATCTGAAGAATCATCCGCGCATAGCGAATTCAAGCAGTCAATTATAAATGCAGATGACGGGGATACCCAATTGGCATTGAAGAAACTGGTTCCGGTACGGCTGATTAAAAATGAATTTTTTAAACGTATTCAAGAGGCTAAAAATACAGGAGCGAGCCGGGAGGAATTATTAGAATTACTGGGCCGGGGGCGAGCAAAATTGGGCATGTTTGAAGGAAACACAACCGAAGGAGAGCTGGAGATTGGACAGGTTTCAGGAATGATTGAAAACATTAAACCTGCTGCGGAAATCATTCATTCTTTGGTGGAAGAATTCAGTATTACCTCCCAACGAATGACACATTTCAAATTGCTTTAATTATTGGATAAGGAGTAAACAATAAAATGTCCAAACCTAATTTAGAATAGCCTATTACAAATTATTTCATAAATTCGTCCGCTAAAATTGTATTACAACAAACCAAATAATTATGAATTTCGAATTTACCGAAGAGCAATTGATGATTCAACAGGCAGCCCGTGATTATGCACAGCGGGAGCTGATTCTAGATGTTTTAGAAAGAGATGAAAAGGCAGAATTCCCTACCAGACATATTAAAAATATTGCCGAATTGGGATTTCTGGGGATGATGATTGACCCAAAATACGATGGTGGAGGAATGGATACAGTCTCTTATATTTTGGCCATGGAAGAATTTTCAAAAATTGACGCTTCCGTTGGTGTAATCATGTCCATTAACAATTCGCTGGTCTGTTACGGCTTACAGAAATATGCCAGCGAGGAACAAAAACAAAAATACCTGAAGCCTTTGGCAAGGGGCGAAATAATTGGTGCTTACCTGCTTTCGGAACCCGAAGCTGGCTCTGATGCTACCCACCAGCACACAACTGCCGAGGACAAAGGCGATTATTATTTGCTGAACGGTACGAAAAACTGGATTAGCAATGCCAATTCTGCTTCCACTTATATTGTGATGGCACAAACGCATCCTGAGAAAAAACACCGGGGCATCAATGCATTTATTGTTGAGAAGAATTCACCAGGCATCACCCTCGGACCCCACGAAGACAAAATGGGCATGCGCAGTTCCGATACGCATTCTGTGATGTTTAGCGATGTGAAAGTTCCGAAAGAAAACCGAATTGGTGAAGATGGATTTGGTTTCAAATTTGCCATGAAAGTACTTGAAGCCGGTCGTTTGGGAATTGCTGCCCAGGCCCTGGGAATTGCATCAGGCGCGTTAGAGAGATCAATCGCTTATGCAAAAGAGCGCAAAGCATTCGGTACAGAAATTGCCAACCACCAGGCCATCGCATTTAAAATAACCGATATGGCTGTTAAGGTGGAAAATGCTCGCAACCTCTGCCTCAAAGCTGCCTGGTTGAAGGACAACGGAAAACCTTTTGGTGCTGCCAGCGCGATGGCCAAACTGTATGCTGCCGACATGGCTATGGAAGTAACCACAGAAGCCGTCCAAATTCATGGTGGCTATGGTTATGTAAAGGAATACCATGTTGAACGCCTGATGCGCGAAGCCAAACTAACACAGATTTACGAAGGTACTTCCGAAATTCAGAAAATTGTCATTTCCAGGTCGTTATTAAGAGATTAACAATTGTTTTTTTAGTCCCGTAGGGACGAAATAATTGTAGCCCCGAATTTCATTCGGGGTTTAGAAGCCCCGTAGGGGCGAAATATAAATCCATCCAATGGAAATAGAACAAATAAGACAAGAGCTTAGCGAAAACGTAAAAAAAATTGCCCCCTTGGGAAAGAAGCTCAAATTCAAACTCGATGAAGATTTTATCCTCATTGATGGGACTTCTGACAGTAATATAATAACTGATCAGGATGAGGATGCCAATTGCACCATCACCATGAGCAAAGTAACTTACGGGAAATTACAGCGCAAAGAAATCAAGCCGATGATTGCAACGCTTACCGGAAAAATCAAAGTAAAAGGCGACATTGGCTTGGCGCAAAAGTTGAAACAATTAATGTAGTAAAACGTGGCGAAAAAACCTTCCTCCCTTTTCATTCAGCGAACTTCCATGCTGAATTTTCTCAATGGCGCCGGAAGGATATTGAAAGCCGTTGGCGTAGATCCTTTTAAGTTTGATGCAGATTCCATCATTAAAAAAACCAGGAAGAAAGCTGATTTTATTGATGAACTTCCCGGACAGGTTGATATTGGACTGCGCAAAATGGTTCACTCCATCAATAAAGAAGCAAGACTTAACTTTTTTGGAAGATTGGCTGTAAAGAACCTGATGGAACGTACACTTTACGGGCGGTTTAAGGTCGAGCAAGTGTTGGCTCAAAATCCTGAAATCGAACAGGCAGAAATCAAACAGCCGGTATTTATTATCGGGATGCCGCGAACCGGCACGAGTATTCTTCATGCCATGATGCACCAGGATCCGGCACATCGCTCGCCCTTGGCTTGGGAATGCCTACTACCCTATCCCGTGCCCAAGCCCGAAACTTTTACAAACAACGACCAACTGAAAACCATTACCAAAGAATTTGATCAACTGTTTAAACTGGTTCCCGATTTTTTGAAGAAACACTATATGGCAGCCGATTCCCCGCAGGAATGCCTCGCCATAAATAACCTCGATTTTAACTCTTTTCAAATTACGGCACAATTGTACGCATCAACCTATATGGACTGGTTTGCCGATGAATCCGACAGCCTGGAAACCATGAAATTTCACAAACGGTTTTTGCAATACCTACAATCGGGAGGGGTGAAAGCTGAACGTTGGTTATTGAAATCGCCTGTACATTTGATGCGGCTGGATGAAATTTTTGAAGTTTATCCCGATGCCCGCATCGTGATGACCCATCGCGAACCCACAAAAGTTGTCGCATCAACCGCCAGTTTGCTTTCTTCGGTACGTTCACTTTACAGCGATTATGAAGACCCTGACCGCACGGGCCGCGAACAAATGGAAACCTGGCACCACTATTTCAGCCGTTTCCTTGAAAGCCGCAAACGCCTGCAAAAAGAAGAGCAGATTATCGACTTACATTTTGAAGATTTTGCCAGTGACCACATTGGGACTGTACAAAAAATCTATGACAAATTTGGGTGGAAACTGAGCGAAGATACCATTGCCCGTTTTCAGGCTTTTCTAGCCAAAAACCCCAGGGATAAAAATGGTTTACATATGTACAGGCTGAAAGATTTTGGGCTGACAGAAGAATCAGTCAACAGTAAATTCAGTGAATACATTAAATTTACGAATGGGTTTTAAAGACATCCCCCTTGTTGGTGTCTCACCAACAAGTAATAAATATTAACTCATTTCCTTTGGAGGGACACCAACGGAGGTGTATCATTCCTGAATCCCTTGTTGGTGTCCCACCAACAAGCATTAATAATAACCCTTTTCTCATATCCGTTGGTGTCCCACCAACGGAGGTGGAAGAGCATTTAACCTTATAAGGAATAACAACCATGACCTACAAAAGTAAAATCGCATTGGAAAAGTTACTCGAAGTCATCAAAAATGCCGACAAAACTTTTCTTGATCCTGACAAAACCATTGATGAACAGGGGCGTGTTGACGGCTACCAACACATTTTCCACCTGCTGAGGACGAGCATTGATTTTTATCTTTTCAACGACCCCTTGAGGCCCAATTTCATGTTGCTTGCCAATGATTACCACAAATTGGTTGGCGACAATGTGGACTCGGTTTACTATTTCACCCAAGTACGTGGCGACCAGGAATATCTCATCAAAGGCAAACGCTTCGATAGTGTTTATTTTTCTATCTCCATTTATGGTGGCTTGCCAAACGGTGAAATTGTGGAAAGAGTGAGTAAGAACATCAACCATACGCAAATTGAATTTGAAGAAGATGGTAGCTTTGAAATTAAATTGACACCCAATCCACAAGGAAAAAATGAGTTTAAACTGAATAGCGATGCAGTAAACCTTTTTACCCGGGAATATTTTTTCGATCGCTTTAACAGCAGGGAAAGCGAGTTGAGTATTGAAAACCTCATCCCACAGGAGGAAGCCAAACCAATGAGCGATGAAGAGTTGGCTCGCCGAATTGAAATTATGGCAACATTTTTTGAACAAACAACATGGATTGCACCATTGCCTGTAGAGTTTCCGCTCAACGATTTCCTCCCTCCATTTGCCTTCGAAGCCGATCAGGGAGGATGGGGAACAATAGATAATATTTATTGTTTCGGTAGATTTCGCCTGGAAGAAAATCAATACCTGAAAATCCACCTGACATCACCCGAATGCAATTACTGGGGCATCCAAACCTGGAATTTTCTCATGCAATCCATGGACTTTAAAAACTACAAAGTCGGCATCAACAAAGGTGCTGCAAAACCCAATGAAGATGGTAGTTACACCGTTTATTTAAGTCACCGCCCTATGGAAGTAAGCAACTGGATTAGCACAGCCAAGTACAAAGAGGCGATCATTTTTGTGCGCTGGTTACTTGCCGAAGAAATGCCCGATCAACCAAAGGCTGAGGTTAGGGAATTGGGGGATTGAGCGTGCATAGCTCCTGGAAGAGTTGGGATTGAGAATGCAGAATCCAATAGTGCTTCAGATGCTTCCAAAAACTTTTACCGGTTTTATCTTTGTAAAAAAACAAAAATGCAAAAAGTAATTGTAAATATTGACAATCCTGCTGATGCCGACATATTTTTGAAAATGGTTGAACGCCTGGCTTTTGTTGAATCTGCAAAAGTTGAAGGCAAGGAATACGATTGGATAAACCCATCTCGCCCTGCTACTGAAAAAGAATGCGAGCAAATGATAGCTGAATGTGAATCAGAATATTTGGCAGGTTCATTTCTTTCAATTGATGAGGCCAGAAAACTAACATTGGATGAACTTTCCAAATGGAGAAAAGAACAAGAAAAGTAGTTTTTAGACCGAGAACTATTGGCAAAATAAGAGATATTGCCATTTATATTGAAGGTAAAGGATACCAATAACAGCTGAAAAATTTATTCAGCAATTGTTCGATTTTGGTGAATCTCTTGCCGATTTCTCTGAAAAATATCCTGTTTGTAGAAAAGAAGCATGGGTAAAGCGCAATTTAAGGTGCGCTATTTTTAAAAAGAATTACATTTTTCTTTATAAACTTGTAAAAAATGAACTGGTGATTTTCAATGTGGTTCATGTACGTACAATTGCCTGAATGACAGAATTACGTTCAGTACTAAAACCCAAATAAGCAAAATTGCTTAAGTTCCCACAATTCTTCCATCCTTCCAATACTTCCAGTCAAAAATATTATGCACGCATAGTATTATCGTAAAGCTTTTTTTACGAAATTTGTAGATTCCCTAAGAATTCAAACTAATTATAAATAAATAGAGGATTATGAAGATTTTAGTATTAATCAGTAATGTGCCTGACACAACGACCAAAATCAGGTTTACAGGTGACAATACAGCATTTGACGATGCCGGTGTTCAGTGGATTATCAATCCCTGGGACGAACTGGCCCTGACCCGTGCTGTCGAATTGAAAGAAGCCGGAGCAGTGGAGAAAATCACGGTTGCCAATGTGGGAACCAAAGCCACAGAGCCTACCCTCAGAAAAGCACTCGCTGTTGGCGCCGATGATGCCATTCGTATTGATGCCGAAGCCAAAGATGCCTTTTTTGTAGCTACTCAGCTGGCAGAAGTTGCCAAAGATTATGATATTGTATTGGCAGGGATTGAAGCCTCTGACTACAATGGTGCTGCCGTTGGTGGGATGCTGGCAGAAATTTTGAACTTTAATTCTGTATCTTCCATTTCAGGTATTCAAATTGAAAACGGAGAATTGACTTTAAACCGCGACATTGATGGTGGTCACCAAACAATTGGGATTGCTACCCCTCTGGTTGCAATCGTACAAAAAGGTATCGCCAAAGAACCACGCATCCCTGCCATGCGGGGAATTATGATGGCCCGTAAAAAACCGTTGACGGTTGTTCCTCCAATAGAAGCCACCGAAAAAACTGCCTTTGTTGGTTTCGAACCACCGGCACCCAAAGCCGCCTGCAAAATGATTGAGGAAGAAAATGCGAAGGAGTTGATTACACTGCTCCATGAAGAAGCGAAAGTGCTTTAATAGTTAGATGGTTGGATAATTGAAACCTCATAAATATTAGGAAAATGGAAAAGAATTATTTAAAGTTTGATTCGGTTGATGCTTATAATACAGCGTTTAATCTGAGTAATTACATTTGGGATGTGGTGGTCAAATGGGATAATTTCGCGAAGTCTACTGTTGGAAGACAATTGGTTACTTCGGCAGATTCCATTTCAGCTAATGTAGCCGAAGGTTTCGGAAGGTATCACAAAAAAGACAAAATTAAGTTTTACCGATACAGTAATGGTTCCTTGTTAGAATCGATGGACTGGATAAATAAATCAAAATACCGGGGACTAATTACTCCTGAAGAATTTGAATTTATCCGCTCTGCACAGGATAAGCTGCCTTATGAATTAAATCGGTTGATACAATACACAAACCAAAAGCTGAAGTATTAATATCAGTCCAACAGTTAAACCATCAAACAATAAAACCGTCAAACCGTCAAACAATCTAACAGTCAAACAGTCAAACAGTCAAACAGTCAATTAAACAGAAAAATTAACATAAAACTTAAAATAATGTCGATATTAGTTTACACAGAGAACTGGGATGGTAAATTCAAGAAATTGAGTTTTGAGTTGGTTTCTTATGCCGATGCCATCGCCAAAGAATTAGGAACAACAGTCACCGCACTTTCCATAGGAAATGTTGCTGATGACGAATTAAACAAACTGGGGAATTACGGTGCTTCAAAAATATTGAATGTGAACAATGAGCGTTTTGCCGCACTCGATAACGGAGCCGTTGCAACTGCCGTAGCCGAAGCTGCAAAAAATGAAGATGCAAAAGTTGTTGTTTTTGCACACAACAATCTTGGAAAAGCAGTTGCGCCACGGGTATCAGTCAAACTTAATGGCGGATTGGTTTCTGGAGTTACCGCACTGCCTGTCAGCACCAGCCCTTTTGTTTTAAAGAAGAAGGTGTTTACTGGAAAAGCTTTCGCAACGGTCCAGGTAAATGCTGATGTTACCGTGCTCACCCTTTCACAAAATTCATTTATGTTGGTTGAAGACAATAAAGGAGCAGCCATCGAAGCTTTCAGTCCGCAGGTGACTGATTTTGCTACCACTGTGAAAGACACACAAAAGATAACAGGCAAGGTACTGTTGTCCGATGCCGAAATTGTTATTTCCGGTGGCCGCGGAATGAAGAGTGGCGATAATTGGGTACAGCTTGAAGAACTGGCTGATTTGCTGGGCGCAGGTATAGCTTGCTCACGACCCGTTTCTGACGAAGGATGGCGTTCGCATGACGAGCATGTTGGGCAAACAGGAAAAATCATTGCCCCGAATCTTTACTTTGCATTGGGAATTTCCGGTGCCATTCAACACTTGGGCGGCGTGAGTTCTTCCAAAATAATTGTGGCCGTAAATAAAGATGCTGAAGCCCCAATTTTTGAGGCTGCCGATTACGGTATTGTGGGTGATGTTTTCAAAGTGCTTCCGCAATTGATTGAAGGTGTGAAGGAGATGTAGAATAGCTAAACCCGCTGAGTGGCCTTGCTCTCAGCGGGTTGAAAAATAAGCTGTATAATCCTATTTTATTAATCCTTTTATCTGAATAATAGTGGGATTACTCAGACCCGTCAGGTTTTTCAGCAACCTGGCGGGTTTTTTGATGATTCAAATGCTGCTGCACAAACCTAAGATCAGTATAAGAATAGGCATCGCCCAATTGGGTTTTGGCTTCGGTAGTGGTCAATTCACTGTTTTCTTTAAAGAAGGTAGTGATAGCTTTCAACTTCTTTTCATCTACAAAATCAGAGACCGGCAGTTCACCTATTCCCACATAATGGGCCAGATGCCCCAAAATAGTTGAAGCTACAAAGTCTCTTTCTTCTGCTATTTTTTGTACATCTTTATGTTTTTGCCAAAGTTCGAAACTGATGAGTTTGGTGTTCTTTTTTGGGACTTTTTTCTGTTTCACCGATTCGGGAATTGGCTCAGTATTTAGCACATGGTTCTTTCGGTAATTATTGATAAGTTCCAAAACTTCCTCCCCAAAGCTTTCCAGTTTCCGTCTCCCAAAACCATGAATCATTTTCAATTCGTCAGTGGTAGCCGGTGCATGATTACTTAGGGCGCGCATACTTTTTAAGGAGACTACCATATAATGCGACACTTCCTGTTCTTTGGCTTTTGCATCGCGCCATTCTTTCAGCAAATTATACAATTCAGGGTTGTTAATTTCTTTGCTGACCGGCAGTTTTCCTTTTCTTGCACTGCTTTTTACCGGAGCCTCCCCCATTGTTGCTTTTGCCTTTTCCTGCATATAATCTTTCACAATAAAACCGTCGCTGCACGATTGCAAACATGCCAACTTATATTTGGTTTCTTCCAGCAAATTCTCTTCAGCTTTCGTTGCTTTTTTTCTTACTTCTTTATTGTCGGTTTCAAACGAAAAGTTTTCCAGTTTAGTGAATACGATTTCTTTAATCTGTGTTGAAAAATAGGCTGCTGCTTTCTTAATCCGATCCTGTAATTCCGTATTCTGTTCAGCGTTATTATTCTCTCGAAGAAGCCAATTGATTTGATTTTGGAATTTTTCTGCTACCACAATTACGTTCTTTCTCAGTGGTTCCTGCATGGATTTTGGTGTTTCAAATGCATCAGGCGACAGAATACTTTTGTTATCATAAAGGACTTTAAAAAGCCAATTAATTTGCCCCTGCATTTGTTTGAAAGTGAAAAGTTCAATCAGTAGCTTTTGCTGAAAAGCAGCTTTTGAGTCTTCAAGACCTTCCTGGTCAGGCTGGTTTTCTTCGACAACTTTATTGAAACTTTCGATAGATGTATCACGCTTTAAACTGAAAGCCGAAAATGGCGTACTCAGCACCAGACCTTCCAGCGAGCGGCAGCGGCTGAGCGCCACATAAACCTGTCCGTGGGCAAAGGCCGATTCTGAATCGATGATTGCCCTCTCGAAAGTCAGTCCCTGGCTTTTATGGATGGTAATAGCCCAGGCCAATTTTAAAGGAATTTGGGTAAAAGTACCATCAATTGATTCTTTGATTTCTTTGCTTTGCTCTTCGATGGTGTATTTAACATTCTGCCACTCGATTGGCGGAACAGTAATCGGCTCGTCATCATCAGGACACTCAACAACAACTTCGTTTTCTCTGAGAATGGTAATCGTCCCGATCTTTCCGTTAAAGTAACTCTTCTCAGGATTCGGGTCGTTTTTTACAAACATTACCTGTGCGCCCACTTTCAATTCAAGCTTGACTTCCGTGGGATAAATATATTCGGGAAATTTACCAATAACAGTAGCGTAAAAACTTCTGCTTTTCACTTTCAAGTCAGCCAATTTTGTTTCGTTGATGGATTTGGCTTTGGCATTATGTGTAGTCAGGATGATGTAATTTTCATCGCTTGCTTTGAAATCGGGCTTATATCGTTCATTCAATAAATCAACCGATTTCTGGTCAATTTTCTTGTCGCGAATTTGATTGAGTATATCAATAAAATGTTGATCGCGCTGTCGATAAACATGCTGAAGGGTAATGGTGATGTAGTTTGTTTTTTGCAAAGCCAGACTGCTAAAAAAGAAGGCTGTTTTATAATGCTTCCTGAGCATATTCCACTCCTCGTTTTTAACAACCGGTGGTAGTTGTTGCATGTCGCCAATCATCAATAATTGCACACCACCAAAAGGTTGGTTGTTTCGTCTGAATCTACGCAAAACCTCATCAATGCTATCCAGCAAGTCAGCCCTTACCATGCTTATTTCATCAATCACAAGCAAATCAAGACTTTTAATAATATTCCTTTTCTCGCCACTAAAGCGCATGCCTTTTTGCTCTTCTTTATTAGCGTAACCGGGCACTTTGGGACCAAAAGAAATCTGGAAAAAGGAATGGATAGTCACCCCGCCGGCATTGATGGCCGCTACTCCGGTTGGCGCAACAACGATCATTCGTTTGGGAGAAAGTGCTTTCAGATTGTGCAAAAAAGTGGTTTTCCCGGTACCGGCTCTTCCTGTTAAAAAAATATGATTTCCCGTATATTGAACAAAATCGTGGGCGAGTTGAAGTTCGGGATTGTGAGTGTTGTCTTTTTCCATCAGGATGTTTTGCTAAAGATGTAAAAGTACGAAAATCAGGAAGGTGAAATCATACGGGATGTAATAATCAAAATTATTTTAAGTGCGTTATGAACAAGCAAGTATTTTTAGGACAAATTAATCCGTAAAATCCCCCATTGTAATAACAGACGCTTGAATTCCGGGATAAAGCGATTCGATGGTGTTAAATGATTTTGGCCTTTTTTTATTATTCCATTTAACTTCCACGGCATCAAATGTATCATCTCCCTGTATTATAAAGTCTATCTCGGTTTTATTGTTAGTCCGCCAAAAGTTGATTTTTTTCATTTCATAAAAATCCCGGGAAAGAAGTTCTGTTAAATAAAAACTCTCAAACAAATTTCCTTTATCAGTCCGCAATTCTAAATCATTAAAATTATTCAGAATAAGATTTCTAAGACCAAGATCCAGAAAATACAATTTTGGCGTTTTAGTGATTTCCTTCTTGTAATTTTTATGGAAGGGATAAATCCGTTTACAAATAAATGTTTGCTCAAGAATATTAAGATAAGCTTCAATTGTATTTCTTGCCACCCCCAAAGACTTTGAAACGGAGTGTATATTTAATAAATCGCCACTTTGCATAGCTACCCTGATCAAAAAATTATTGTATTTATCAATATCTTTTAAATGGATAAAATCGACCAGATCTTTTTGCACGTATGCCTGATAAATATCTTTGATCCTCAGCTTTTTATTAATAGCGAAGTTTTCTTTTGCAACAGCCGGATAAGAACCATACAACAAAATTTGGGTCAAAGCATCTTTCTTCGTTATTGGTGCCGCGAAGCTCAAATATTCATCAAACGACAACCTGTTAATTACAAAAATGCGTGCCCGGCCAACAAGATGTTCTTTGATTTTGGCTTTCACTTCTAATTGGGAAGATCCGCTGTAAACAATCTTGATATTTCTTCTTAGATCAAAAATCCCTTTTAAAAATAAGCCCGGCGAATCCAGTCGTTGTATCTCATCAATAAAAACATACTTTTTATCATTTTCATCACCTATAAACTGAATAAAATCAGAAATTGAAGAAAATAAAGTATGCAACTGAAAATCATCTAAATTGAAATAGAAGATATTCCTGGAAGGGACGCCCTCGCCCAGAAGCTTTTCAATCAATAGATAAAGTAAGGAACTCTTGCCCACCTGCCGGCTACCAATAAGCCCAATCATCAGCTCGTTGTTCATGTTTTCGAGAAGCGTATTGATAATATTCCTTTGCTTTAATGCAAAAGAATAATTTGTTTTTCTTCTCCACGGATTTTGCAACTCAAAAATTTCACGTATCATATTACCTAGGTTATTTTTGCAAATATACAAATATTACCTAGATATTGTTTTATTTTTCTTAACTTCAGGGGGCTTCTAACAATTTGCAATTTAAGGTAGTGGAAAACAGAACCACAGGAATAAAAAAAATGTCCAATTAATTGTCAGACGATTACCCAAACCGTTACATCAATAGAAAAGCCAAAAAAATGAGTTCTAGTAAAAACTTGGTCCTTAAATTGAAAAGGGTATCTTTATCCTTTCAAACAAACCGATAACTTGATGAAAAAGTCCTTTATCATTCCTCTGTTTCTGATAATTATCTTCAGCATACTTTTTACCCAGCCATCTTGTAACAGGTATGGCGATGCGATAAAAGTTGTCAACGATTTTACGGTGATAATGGCACGGCACAAGCAAATCCACAACATTTATTATCGTGTTAACCCCTTGGACAGGTCTTTAGAACTTGAATTTAACGAAGCGCTCAATCAATCTACTGTTGAAGATAATTTGTCCTTTTATGATAAATCGGGCACACTGGAAACCAATTACAATATTGAAATTTCCGGAAACAAGATAATGATTTTGTTTAAGGATAGCTTTCAACTTAATGATGGCTGGCAATATTTTATTGAGATATCTCCTGGACTAAGATCGGAGAATGGAAATGGTTTTAGCGTGAATACCGTATTAGAACTAAGAACGCTGGCACACAAGCTTACCCCCTCCGGTTTAATAGGCACCGACAGCACAGAAAGAAACTTAATTGCCTGTATAAGTGATATTCATATGGGCGATGAAAGAGCAACGAATAACAATTATTGCTGGTTTGAGAAAAACAAAGATGCACTTGAAAATTTTCTTGACTATGTCATTATTAGTCGGCAATTCAAAAAACTGGTAATTCTTGGCGATTTATTTGATGAGTGGTTGGTCCCCTACACCATCTCACCTTTCGACCCGGACTATGGTATTAGTACAACAAGAGACTATTTTATGGCAGTGGCAACTAACCCCGTAAACAGTATTATTATTGAAAAACTGAATGCCGTTGTCACAGATCCGGAGATTGAATTGGTATATGTTCCGGGAAATCATGATATGTTGATGAGTCGGGAAATCATGAATGAAATCATCCCGGGAATTACATGGGCCGGGGTAGATGAAACACCGGGATTAGGTGTGTACTCCCCTTTTGATGAAATAATTATGGAACATGGCCACCGCTATGATTTTTTCAATTGTCCGCAGCCACTGGTTAATCCGGATCATCAATTACCTCCCGGATATTTTATTTCGCGACTTTATGCCCAGGGCATGATGGATCAGGGAAACCCCTTGAAAAGTACAACCAAAACAAGTGGTTCATTCGAATTTGAAACTGCCTGGACGGTCGCCTATTTATATACGATTGCACATTTTGGGATGCAGCAACCCCAATTGGATTCGTCAAATATTCTGATGGGCGGAATTGATGGCTACTCAACCCCTTTTTCGTTTGACGGGGCAGAACAAATGTATGCGGCGAATATTGAGGACAATTGGCCAGCTACTCAATCACAAAATAAAGTTCCGGTTTCTACCGAATGCTGTTTTCATGCCATATGGAATGGCCATAGCGATTTATTTGGTGCTGCAACTACTGAGTATATTCTTCAGCCACCGGCACCAAAAACCTACAAAATCATTGCATTTGGACATACACATCGGCCCGAAATTAAAGCCTGGTTGTCGGCTGGTGAAGTTTTAAACATTTATGCCAATTCCGGATCATGGATTGATGAAGGTGCTTCTGATTATAAGGTCAGGACTTTCCTTTCTATAAAACCCGCAGCATGGACAGGGTCAAAATTAGATGTGGTAAATCTTTACCAGTACAACATTGACAATGGCAGTGGAGGCACTTACAAGCCAGTGTTATTGGCGGAAGAAAGCGTTGTGATTTAACAATAAAAATTCTTGTAGTCAGCTGTAATACCAAATATGCTCCAAAATGAGTGGCATAAATTGTTTCTTTTTCCCTTCTTCTTCACTAAAAAACATTTCCATAACTACGGCTATGCAAAGGTTTTTTAACTCGAATAAGGAAAAAACAATTCAATTTATTTATCAATCATTTTGAAACATAATTGGTATAATCAAATCAGGCTCTTCCAGGAGCTGCGCATGCTGGAAGGTCTTTTAAACAAATAAAAACAGCCCCAGCATCACTAAAACACCCAGTCCGAAACCAGTATAAACCTGCGCTTGATTGTGTGCATTTAACTTCAGTCGGGCAAATCCAATGAGGCCGGCTACCAGTGCTAACAAGAAAAGAATGAACCGTAAATCGTAATGAAAGCCAATAGCAAGTCCCAGGAAAGTGCCAAACATCCCACCAATTGCTACCATGTGAATACTTATTTTTTCGAGATAGTTTACCAACAAACTAATCAAAACAAGCATCGTAACTCCCAGCATAAAAAAGTTAAACAATGTTGGAACAGGGCCTTGTTTTAAAAGGTAATACGTTAAATAGTAAATCCCTGCCATCGTTATCAACGGAAGTATGCGCTCTTTCCTGTCTTTCATTTCCAGACTTTTTATAAAGCCCATTTTTAAATAGCCCAAAATAATAAGGGCTGAGAGCACAAATGTTAGCGTAAATACAAAAGCAGGAACAATGTAACTATAATTTATGGGAAGGGAAAGATTAAAATGACTTGGGATATTGAACAACAATAATGCGGCATAGGTTGGCATCAACAAAGGGTGAAATATAACTGAAATAATACGAGCGGTTTTTTCTTCCATAATAGATGAAAATTTCAAATCACAAATAATTAACAAAATATCAAAACTCAAATGGTTTGCTTGTTAGAAATTGCAATTTGGAATTTGTTTGAGATTTGTAATTTGATGCTAACAAATGAATAATCTGACACGACAGACAGAATCTAATTATAGTTCCTTTCGCAATCTTGCCACCGGAATTCCCAATTGTTCACGGTATTTGGCAATGGTTCGGCGCGCTATGGGATAACCTTTTTCCTTGAGTGATTTTGCCAGATAATCATCTGTAAAAGGTTTCTTTTTATTTTCTTCTTTTATGATATCCTGCAATATTACTTTAATCTCGCGGGTCGAAACTTCTTCACCGTCCTCCTTCTCCATACCTTCACTAAAAAAACTTTTGAGCAAGAATGTCCCAAAGTCGGTTTGCACGTATTTACTATTTGCAACCCTTGAAATGGTGGAAATATCAAGGTCTACCATTTCGGCAATATCTTTCAAAATCAGCGGGTGTAACTTGGTTTCATCACCACTCATGAAGTAATCGTACTGGTATTCCATGATGGCACTCATGGTTGCAAAAAGTGTATTCTGACGTTGCCGGATGGCTTCGATAAACCACTTGGCCGAATCAATTTTTTGCTTGACAAATGAGAATGCTTTACGCTGTTCTTTGCTCTTCTTTTTCTTATTTAGCGTATTGCCCATTTCCGAAAAGTCGTTGCTTATTCTCAGGTCTGGTGAATTCCATGCATTCAACGATAATTCAAGCTTACCATTGGTATTTGAAATGATAAAATCGGGAATAATATAATGGTTTGTTTTGGTTGTTTCGCTTAGAGAGTTACCTGGTTTTGGGTTCAGCGTCAGTATTTCGTCAATTGCCTTTTTTAGTTGCTCCTCACTAATTTCGGCACGCTTCATTATTTTGGTATAATGTTTTTTGGTAAACTCGTTAAAATATCGCCGGATGATTTTAATGGAAAGATCTAAGGTTTCAGATGGATTTTCTTTCTTCTTCCTCTCCAACTGAATCAAAAGACATTCCTGCAAATTTCGTGCACCCACACCGGAAGGGTCAAATTCCTGAATGACTGCTAAAATATCTTCTACCTCCTTTTTATTGGTATTGATATTCTGTGTAAAAGCCAGGTCGTCAACAATCGCATCAGATGCCCTTTCAATATATCCCGAATCGTCAATATTCCCAATAATGTAAATCCCTATTTTACGCTGTTCATCGCTCAAATTCCTGATTCCCAATTGGTCAATTAAAAGATCATGAAAACTAACTCCTGCGACAAAAGGAATTTCGTAATGCTTGTCATCGGGGCTGTAATTGTTGGTTTTGAGTTTGTAAGAAGGAATATCATCTTCCAGATAGTCATTCAAATCGAATTCATTGTTTTCCTCTTTGTAATTATCCAGTTCAACCGTATCACCAAATTCATCTGTCTCTGCAACATCTGTTTCTTCGAGCAGATCCTGTTCTTCTACTTCAGGAGCATCTACTTCAAGTGCAGGATTTTCTTCTATTTCCTGTTTAATACGCTGTTCCAAACCAACTGCAGGTATCTGCAACAGTTTCATTAGCAATATTTGCTGTGGTGATAATTTCTGCTGTAATTTAAGTTGAAGGTGTTGAGATAACATTGGATTTTTCTGTGAGTTCTAACAATACAAATTTATAAACTTTTCTAAATGGCACGGTTTTAGTGTTGCATTTTTTCAAATATTTTCCCTTCAGCATCTTTTCAACAAAGGACTTCGCTACATTAAGCACCTGACCTAAAGCAAAAAAAACCATTCAGCAGCTTCTAAAACTTATTGTACTTTTACAGAAAATCTTACCAACGCACCATTTATTCAAGATTGAACTGGTTATGCAAATAGAACGAACAACGAAGCTATTTTTATCGATCATTGGTATTTTCATCATCTCATTAAGCATGCCGGTCATGACTTTTTCATTGGATATGGATTTCCCTTCTACCGACACCATTCCTCCTCCTCCCCCAAATTTACCCGACTCACTTTCGGGCCCATCTGAAGGATGTCTGGGAGATACAGCTATTTACACAACAGATATTCCCCTCGGTTGCTCGGCAGAATGGTATATTAACAATACGATTCAAGGCTCTGACTCTGGCTCAATGCAGGTAATTTGGACAGATGATGGTTTTTATACAATAAGCCTGTATTTCAATTGTAACTCGGGGGTAAGTTTTGTCGATTCACTTGAAACAACTGTTTACGATACTCCATTAAATCCCGGTAATATTGACGGTGACAATGCTGTTTGTGAATTTACCACACACACTTATACTACCAGTGTTGGATTGAATGAAAGCTGCGAATGGTATGTAGCCGGCGAATTGCAGTCGTCTGCCGACACTTTTATGGTTTATTCTTTTGGGGATGCAGGCGATTACCTGATTGAAGTGTGGGCTGTAAGTAATTGCGGAATAAGTAACCAGTCTAGCTTCCTGATGGTACATACAGCCGGCCTTGCCCCCGATCCTCCCGCCCCTATTGAAGGCCCCGATGAATCTTGTGTTGGTTTTACTGAAACGTACACCACGGTTGTTGGCCCGGATGAGGACTGCCAGTGGAAAGTTGATAATGTAATACAAGCTACGAGCGAACCCTTTTTGGAGCTTAACTGGTCATCAAATGGAGAATATGAGATTGAAGTGAGGGCAGTTACCGACTGTGGAAGTAGCAACCCAACATCAATGCAGGTTGTGGTTTATGAAACGCCACTGGTTGACTTGGGTAATGATACCACAATTTATCAAGGGCAAAGTTTAATTCTGGATGCAGGAAATACAGGAAGCCAATATTTTTGGTCGACAGGTGAAACCACACAGACCATTCTCGTGACGGTATCGGACATTTACAGCGTTGAAGTCACTAACTTTTGTGGCGATGACACCGACAGCATTCTTGTGGATGTTATAACAGCTATTCATCAGTTAAAAGAAAAGAACGAACTTATTGCTTTCACCAGAGAAAATCTGTTATTTGTTGAAACTCCAAATCAGATAATTGAAGAAATGCAAATTAGTAAACTATCTGGAAAAGTGATTTATAAAGGATCGGGCATGCGACAAACACGTCTTCCCGGAAACGGAATTTACATTTTGAAAATAAGCACCAATAAGACTACATTTACAAGAAAGCTACTGGTTCTCAATAATTAGCTTCTGAATAAGAAAAAAATACGTTCGTATTTGGCAAACCAATATTTAAAATAATTGCTGTTTACCCTCTTTGGAAAAATGAAATAAATGCCAAAATAAAATATTTAGGAACAAAAATTTGTTAGTTGTTTTTTTTTAGTATTTTTGCACCCCAAAATTGGCAGGATTAAACTAAATAATAAAGCATGTACGCAATAGTTGATATAGCCGGACAGCAGTTCAAAGTTGAACAAGGACAAGAAGTCTTTGTTAATCGGCTGGAAGCAGAAGAAGGAACAAAACTTGAATTCGAGAAAGTACTTTTAGTAGATAACGGTGGTAAAGTAAAAGTTGGTACTCCTTTAGTAAAAGGGGCGAAAGTAAATGCCAAACTTGTGAATCACCTCAGAGCTGACAAAGTAACTGTTTTCAAGAAGAAAAGAAGAAAAGGATATCAGAAAGAAAATGGTTTCCGTCACGATCTGAGTAAAGTTATTATCGAAAAAATTAGTGTTTAACTCGCTTGCTGCTAGGCAGGCCCGAAAAACTTAAAGAAATGGCTCATAAAAAAGGAATGGGTAGCTCCCATAACGGACGCGAATCAGCAAGTAAACGATTAGGCGTAAAAATATACGGTGGCGAATTTGCCACTGCAGGTAATATTATTATCCGCCAAAGAGGTACAACCCACAACCCAGGCTTAAATGTTGGAATGGGAAAAGACCACACACTGTTTGCATTAACCGATGGTATTGTTGAATTCAGAAAAAGAAGAAACAACAAATCTTTCGTAAGTGTAATTACTCCTGAAGTTGAAACTGTTGAAGCAGCACCAGTAGTAGAAACTCCTGTTAAAGAAGAAGTTGTTGATACAACTACTGAAGTAGCTGAAGAAGAAAAATAAAGGACGCAGTCCTATTGAAACCCGGCTTGTTCATTACAGGCCGGGTTTTTTGTTTTTACCGAAAACCTGTCTGCCCTGCTCTCCCCGCCTCAAGTGTCCACTCTTGAAGGTTGCAGTAAAACAGATTTCAAATCAGACTATCCTTCTGTTGGTGTCCCAACCAACAGTTTTAATTAACAATATTTGGCATTAATATTCTTATTGTTGGTGAGGACACCAGCAATGGGCGTGAATAAAAAAAAGTAAATTTGCGAAAATTTTTACCCCATGCTTCAACTTGATTTTTTAAGAAACAACAGAGACCTCGCCATCAAAAGGCTGGCCATTAAAAACTTTGATGCCTCAACTTTAATTGATGAGGTTATTGACCTGGACCAAAGCAGAAAAAATGCCCAAAAGGAATTGGACGAAATCAGGACCATCTCAAACCGGCTGGCAAAAGAAATAGGCATTTTGTATAAAACCGGCCAACGAGATAAAGCTGAAGAATTAAAACTGGAAACAGCACAACTGAAACAACAATCCAAAGAGCTGGAACAAAAAATGGCTGAAGCCATCAGTCAATTAAACGAAAAGTTGATTGAACTACCAAACATCCCCCATGCATCCGTACCTCCGGGAAAATTAGAATCTGACAACGAATTAATTTTTGAGGAAGGGGAACTACCCACACTCATCGAAAACGCCCTCCCCCACTGGGAACTGGCTTCAAAGTACCAGATCATCGATTTTGAATTGGGCAATAAAGTTACCGGTGCCGGCTTTCCTTTTTACCGGGGAAAAGGCGCCCGATTGCAACGTGCCTTGATTAACTTCTTTTTAGATGAAGCCATTGAATCCGGCTACCTCGAATACCAGCCACCACTGTTAATTAACGAGGCTTCGGCTTATGGAACGGGACAACTTCCTGACAAAGAAGGCCAAATGTATTTTGTAGGTGATGACAAACTGTATTTGATTCCAACAGCAGAAGTTCCCATTACCAATATTTACCGAAATCTCATACTTAAAGAAAAGGATTTGCCCATTAAAAACGTAGCTTATTCCAATTGCTTCCGGCGCGAAGCAGGTTCTTACGGAAAAGATGTCCGTGGGTTAAATCGCTTGCACCAGTTCGACAAGGTTGAAATTGTACAAATCCAACATCCCGATAAATCATACGAAACACTGGAATTAATGAAAGATTATGTTGCCGGTTTACTTCGCAAGCTGGAACTTCCCTTCCGGGTTTTAAGACTTTGCGGTGGCGATTTAAGTTTTACATCAGCATTAACTTACGATTTTGAAGTGTACTCAGCAGCCCAAAAACGATGGCTCGAAGTCAGTTCGGTTTCCAATTTTGAAGCTTTCCAAACCAACAGGATGAAAATCAGGTTTAAAGACGAGAACGGGAAAACGCAATTGGCCCACACCCTGAATGGTAGTGCACTTGCCCTACCAAGGATTGTTGCCGCCCTCCTTGAAAACATGCAGGATGAACAAGGAATCAATATTCCAAAAGCATTGCAATCTTATACCGGTTTTAACAGAATAGATTAAGGATGCGAATTATAACGGTACTTTGGATTATTTTAGGAATTCTGGGCGGCATTGTCTTCTGGACACCATCTGCTTTTTCCCAAAATAATCAGATGATCATCCAGCAACCCAAAAAGCCACCACAAAAAAACCAATCGCCAAAAGAGGAACTTGCAATAAATTACTACCGCAATAAACAGTATGAGCAGGCAGCAGAATTGTTCGATCAGCTTTATAGCGAAAACCCGCGCAAATATTACTCCTTTCTTTACAATTCATTATTAGCACTCAAAGAATACAAACATGCTGAAAAGATCGTAAAAAAGCAACTGAAAATATCCAAAAACAATACACGCTACCTGGTCGATCATGCTTATGTTTTAAAACTGATGGGGAACAAAAAAAAGTCAGATAAAATACTATCAGACCTAATTAATCATGTCCCAAATAATCGTTCCCAGGTCACACAACTTACCAATGCCTTGCAGTCAAAACGTTTCCATGAACAAGCCCTTCTTGTTTTGGAAAAAGCAAAAGAAATGCCTGGCAACGAATATCCCTACACGCTGGAAATGGCGAACATTTATCAATACAGTGGCGATTACGACAAAATGTTTGATGCTTACCTCGACTACCTCAACCATAACCCAAAGGAAATACAACGTATTAGAAATCGCTTACAGGGGTTTATGCGCCACGATATAGACAATAACTTAACGTCCATTCTAAAGAAAAAACTATTTGAAAGGGCACAGAAAAACCCTGACAATCTGGTTTATGCCGAAATGCTTTTGTGGTATTCCCTGCAAACAAAAAATTTCAAAATGGCCTTTCGTCAAGCTCGTGCTATCGACAAGCGTTTTGGCGACCGCTCAGAAGATGTGTTGGAAGTGGCTGAAATTTCAATGACCAATCGTGACTACGAAAGTGCTGCCAATGCCTATGGTTATATAAAAGACAAAAAAGAGAATACCCCTTTTTATCTGGAAAGTTACAGTGGCTATTTTACGGCTATTGTTAAGGCTGCCGAAGAAAATGCGGAGACAGACATCAAAACTTATAAAACTTTAGAAGAAACCGGAAAAGACGCACTTGCTGAAATTGGGCTAAACAGACAAACAGTAGAAATTGCCGGAAATCTTGCGCACATCACCGCATTTAAACTTGGCGACTACAAAGAAGCCATTTCCATTCTTGAACAAGCACTTGAAATAAACCAACTACTTCCCAAAGAAAAAGCCGGTTTAAAACTGGAATTGGCTGATATTTTATTGTTTGAAGGACAAGAGTGGGATGCCAGTTTATATTATTCGCAGATTGAATCCAATATGAAAAACGAACCCCTTGGATACGAAGCCAAATTCAGGAATGCCAAGTTGTATTATTATATGGGCGAATTTTTGTGGGCGCAAACAAAACTTGACATCCTGCGTTCAGCAACTTCAAAGCTCATTGCCAACGATGCCATGGAATTGTCAATTTTTATTAAAGATATTGTTGAAGAAGACACCATGGGATTAACCCTCCGCAGTTTCGGAAAAGCAGATTTACTGATTTACCAAAGCAAAAATGATTTGGCAATTAACCAATTGAACCGAATTGAAAAGCAGGGCTTGGGGCCGAATGGATATCAGTACGTGCTATATAAAAAGGCAGACCTACTTGTAAATATGCAGCAGTACCAAGAGGCCGACAGTCTTTATAAGCAATTGGCTAATAGTTATCCGGAAAGTATTAAAGCTGATAATGCTATTTACAAAAGGGCCGAAATTCAAAGGTTATATTTAATTGATGAATTGAAAGCCATGGATTTGTATATGAAATTAATGACAGACTATCCTGAAAGTATTTATGCCGGACAGGCAAGAATTAAATACCGGGAATTGAGGGAAGGAGAAGAATAACAAAAAACAAAACTCAAAAACCAATAAGCAAACTATTTTGGAGATTTGTAAATTGGGATTTATTTGATATTTGGCATTTCTTTATAATGAAGGTAAAACCTAAAAAACACCTGGGGCAACATTTTCTGACTGACCAGAATATTGCGGCAAAAATTGCCGGTTGTCTGAGTAATGCTTACCCAACAGTGTGCGAGCTTGGACCCGGAACGGGCGTACTTACTAAACCTTTGCTGCAAAACAAATCGATTCAAAAACTAAAGCTGATTGAAATTGACAATGAATCGGTGGAATACTTAAACAGTCATTTTGCTGATGACAGGATAACAATACTTGAAGCCGATTTTCTCCGCTTTGATTTGAGCAAAATCAGTACAGACCCTTTCGCCCTGATCGGTAATTTCCCTTACAATATTTCCAGTCAGATATTTTTTAAAGTTCTCGAAAACCGTGACCTTATTCCCGAAGTGGTCGGCATGATCCAGAAAGAAGTTGCCGAGCGGATTGCTTCACCACCGGGGAATAAAACCTACGGCATTTTGAGTGTTTTGCTTCAAGCCTGGTTTGATATTGAATATTGTTTTTCAGTCTCCGAAAATGTCTTCTTCCCCCCGCCAAGAGTAAAATCTGCAGTCATCCGCTTAACACGAAACAACACCCTAAAACTGGATTGCAACGAGAAACTCTTTTTCACGGTCGTTAAAACAGGCTTTAACCACCGGCGAAAAACCCTGCGCAATGCACTTAAACCTTTGCTTAAAGACAAACAAAACAAACATCCATTTTTTGATAAAAGAGCTGAGCAATTGGGAGTTCCGGAATTTGTTGAGTTGACGAAGTTCTTGGAGTAATCAAGGAATCTGGAAGTTCCCCGTTTCCTCTATTCGAAATTTGCAATTCCCTTGATATCCTAATTACAAATTCGGACAAGCAAAATTTGAGATAAAACGATTTTTCGTATTTTCCCCAATCATTTTCCAACTATCCTTTTGAATGAAAAATCTCCTTCAGATTCTATTTCTTTTCTTTGCGG
>QMPA01000023.1 GCA_003650365.1 Bacteroidota bacterium
CAGACAAAAAACAACGTCCATCACTGGCTTCTACCCAATAAATTCCTTCCTCTTGAACAATCAGAATACTTTCTGTTGAACCATCATTCCACAAATAAGAATAGAAATCTGAACCGGGTGTCAACTTTGTAGTTTCATCTTCACAAATATTGGTATCGGCTCCTAAGGTGAAACTGGGATTGGTATAAATATCAACATAAACGCTGTCGATAAATACACCGCATTGTGTACCGGTTTCTACCCAGTATTGGCCCTTTTTGGTGACCAGTATTGCAGAATCTGTCGAACCGGTATTCCATAAATAAGATGGCCAGCCCGTGCCGGGACTGAGAATAATACTTTCACTAGGACAAATGGAAGTATCGTTGCTGTGGTTTAATTGTGGGGGCTTAAAAAGTGAAAGTGTAATGGTATCGATTCCACTGCAACCAATACTGTCTTCTACATAAACCCAATAATCGCCAGTTTGCCAGGCGATAAAAACTGAATCAGAAGATCCATCCTGCCAGACATACTTATCGTAAAATGTAGGGGCATGAATCGGATAATAATCGCCATCGCACATGACTGTGTCGTTTCCCAAAAAATCGTCGGGAACTTTATTAACGATAAGTAACATGGAATCGCGGGCTGCACAAAGATTTTCATCGGTAATTTCCAGCCAATAAATTCCGGCGGTGTCGGCAACAAAATCAGGGTAGTCTGACCCATCCTGCCATTCGTAGGATTGGTAACCATTTGGACCGTGGAGAAAAAGATAATCGCCATCACAAATTACGGAAGTGTCAGGACCGATGGAAAATCCGAAATCCATATAAGCCTCGATGTAAACAGAATCAATGGCAGTGCAGCCTAAAGAATCCGTCACTTGCACCCAATAATAACCGGATAGTCCGGCAAGCAGTAATGAATCGCTGCTCCCATCCTGCCAGTAATAAGCATAGTATTCACTTCCCGGGGAAAGTAAAATGGTGTGGGCATAACAGAAAGAGGTGTCAGGCCCCAGATCAATATCGAAGGATTCTGAAAAATCAATATGGATGGTATCGAAAGCAAGGCCGCAACTGTTTTCTACCTGTACCCAATAATCGCCTGTTTGCTCAACCAAAAACACCGAATCTGTTGAGCCATCCTGCCAGAGGTAGTTATCGTAACCGCTGCCGGCATAAATAAAAAAGGGTTGTCCGCCACAAACCAAGGTGTCATTTCCAAGAGATAAATTAATTGTTGACTCAACATAAACGTAAAGCGAATCGAGGGTGTCAGCACAAGCTTCTGACAATAAATAAATCATGCCCGATCCCCCATTAAAGTTGATATAAATTGTGGTGTCGCTTTCATTGTTTACAAGGGTTGCTGTTGGTGGAACAAGCCAATTGAGGTCGAGCAGAAAATCAATATCAGTTGTGTATTTTTCGTTGGATGCATCATCACAAAAAATTGTATCGCGACCAATAATATGGACCGGTTCATAACACAAAAGTTCTTCTTCATAAATAATTTCACCTGCACTAAAACTATGACTTTGTTCTGAAAAGTGGGTTGTTGCAGTTGAAAAATTAATTGGTTGGGGATTTACTTCGATATTTTGAACATCCACATTCTTGATGGGTATGGCACAACAGGAATTTCCGGAATTATCTGTATTGATCAAGAAAATGTCAAAGTTTTCCGCATCAAAACTCTGTGTTTCAGCAACAATTGTAAATCCGCTGTCGGCAGTACTGTAGTCAAACGCTGGCCAATCTTCATCAGCATCACCGCCATAAGTATAGCCTGAAATGAAATTCCCTCCTGCATCAATTTCCATAAAAAACACATCTTTACTTCCTGATTCAGTTCCGTTTGTTGTACCAACTACAATATAATTTTCGTTGAATGATTTTTTTATCTGAACAATAGTACTGTTGCTGGATTCACCAAATGAAACAGCCCTTGCCCAGAGGCAATTTCCGGCACTATCAAATTTTGTGATAAACGCATCAGTGCCTCCTGAATTTGGATTATCAATTTCCCCGACACAGATAAAATCATTGTCGCTAAGCTGTACCATGTCCCACAAAAATGAAGCATAATTGATTTTTTTTGCCCAGATCAATTCACCTGACAAACTTATGCTCATTACAAATCCTTTATTAATACCGGATAAACGAATGTAGCCAACGATAAATAAATTGCTATTTGTTCCCTGAATAATTTTTCGAGGGACATCTACACCATCAGTTGAGTAAACATGAATGGTTCCCATATTTAATTCCGTATCGAATGTTGAATAAATTATTTCTGCCAGACCATTGATGTAGTATGAGCGGCTGTCACCAGCAAGTGCATAATCACCATTATTCAATTGAACAACGGATTGCACTTCATCATCATCACTCAATCCCCAATACTTTTTTGAATTCATGTTGCCGTTTCCATCAATTGTCATAAAAAACATGTCATCAATTAACGAATATTGGTTTTGCCATCCAACAGCTAAATAATCATCCCCGAAAGGAATAAGCTCTCTTGTCAGGTTCCTCTTTGAATCGCCATAATGTTTTGTCCATTCCACATCTCCTTCGGCATCAACTTTAGCTAAGGCAAAATCATAATCCCCATAAGTATTTGTTGTTGATCTATAATAAATTAAATGTCCGTTGTCTTCAGTCAGTACAATTTTCGGGAACCTCTCATCACCATTTCCACCAAAACGTTTTTGAATCAGGTTTTGCGAAATTGCCGATTGAAACAAAATGATTTGCAATAACATTGTCAATATGAAAAACTTACTTTTCATTTCTGTTATCTTAACAAAGTTATATTTCCCTTACTCAAAACATCCTGACCATCAATACACTTACCTTGAATAATGTACATATAAGCATCCACTTCCTGGGCTTTGCCTTTGAAAGTGCCATCCCAGCCAAATGATTCATCAGTGGTTTTAAAAACCATTTCGCCAATCCTGTTAAAAATCATCAATTCGAACTCGGCAAAACCACTTCCCCTGACATATAAAATATCATTTTGTCCATCGCCATTCGGCGAAAATGCATTGGGGACCGCAATGATGCAGCTTGGAAATTCACTGAGAAGGATGGTATCGTTTCCAACACAGCCGTTAAAATCTACATAAACCCAAACCAGCTCTGTGCTGCCGTTTACAGTAATTGACTGAATGGTATCGCCTGTTGACCAGAAATAAGTTGAGCCTGAATTTCCGGCATCTAATAAAATGGTCTCATCGGCCCGCAAAGTGGTATCGTTTCCAAGAAAAACGATTGGCCTTGGTTTGGCGATAATTTCAACACTGTCTGTTGCAGAACAACCATTTGGCGCTGTTGCAATCAGCGAAACCGTTTCGCTTTCGGTGGCAATAAATACACTATCGGTTGAGCCATCACTCCACAAATAACTCAGACTGTCGCTTGAATTTACGATAGAAATACTATCACCTTCGCACATCGTCCGGTCATCACCAAGATCCAAATCAGGTGACGGGCTTCTGTTTATCAGTATCGTATCGGTATAAAAACAATCAGTTGCATAACTAACAGTAAGCCACAGGCTGTCTTCGTTGTTCACATTAAAGTAGGACAAGGTACTTCCATCCTGCCAAAGGAAAGTTGAACTTTCATCGGGATTGAAATTTTCGGTTCCAACGATTAATTCGTTTCCATCGCACATTGTTGTATCGGCCGGAAATCCAAAAATATAACCGGGGGAATTGTTAAAATCCCAACCCACATTATTGGAAATATCGGTACTGAATCTACCGGCATAAAAATCGGCACCACCCGATGCATTAATATCACGCATTTCAACAAAATCGCCGCTCACTGTCATTCCAGAAGGTGCTGAAATAAAAGCCTGACTTCCATCATTTTGCGAACGTAATGTAATGGGGAAACAATTGTTGCCACGAATATTGAATGCTTTGTTTATGGTTTGTGTGATGCCTTCTTCCAATTCGTATTTATTGCCGGGAGAAAATGAAAGTGTATTGAAATTATTGGCTCCATTGAAACGCCCATCACCCAACAACAAAGCTTCATTAACAGTATTTGATCCTTCAATAATGGCAGTACCACCAATTTGCAAATACTGATTGATGGTGTTATTGCCAGATAATATAGAAGTTCCAATAACAGTTACCGAATCAAATTTACTGTTACCAATAATTTCAGAATTGGTCAAAAATTGAGCAATTTCAATATTGTGGTTTCCATCAACATATCCCAATGTACCTTTTACATCGAGGTAATTTATTTTATCGGAATCGAAGATGCTTCCTGAACCAATAAAAGTAAGCGAATCAATCTGGCAATCTCCATGAATCTGGCCATCACCCATAAAATCAATGTTGTTGAATTGAATGTTTGTGTTGATGTTGTAAATCCTGTTGCGGTTACCTTTGGATAAAATATTGTTAAAGATAAAAGGCCCACCATATTCTGTCCTGAAAATGGAATTGACACTGTCGAAAACAATGAGGGAATTTGTTGCCGACAAGTCCAGATTTATCCCGTTCACCAACCAGACTTCAGTTGCAATACCGGCAAAAACGATGGTTGAACCATCAAAATAAAAACCCCTTTCATTGGTATTATCAGAGTTGAAGGCCCAACAATCAAGCGGGTTTCCATTTGTATTTATTTCTCCTGTGGAAAAATAAATCGTGCTGTCGCAAGCAAATTTATCGGCAAACTCCCATTCACCACCAATACCCTGAAAATAGATATTGTTCAGGAATTTCTTACCCTCACTTTGAATTGAATTCCCATCGTGGGTCGATTCAAAAAATACAGGAGTACGAAGGAGCAAGTTCATGTTGTTGTTGAAAAGCAAGGAACCAAAAATCCTTAGGTTATTGGTGTCGGGACCGGCAAAAACAGGATCGTGGCTTGCTCCTGCCCAACTCATATTGTGGCAGGTTGCATTCCCAATATTTATTAAAACCGTGTCGTTTAAAACGTTAAAAGAGTTCCCATCAAAATAAACATTGTCAATTGGCGAAGGAATGCAATAACCACCTGCACCGCCCGAACTTCCAGACCAATGCAGTGAATCGCTCCACAGCCCGTTTCCTCCAACCCAATAAAGTTCTTTGGGATTGCTGGTGTGAATTGTCCAGTGGCTGTTGTTGCCCATATCGACAGAATTGTAGGCCACAAACGGAATGCCCGGACCTGTTGCATTGATGTCTCTTAAGGAAACATAATGTGCTTCGACACCACCATTTGTTTTGTGAATAATTGCCTGCTTTTGGTTTTCATCAGATTGAATAATGATAGGACCAGTACACGCACCATCAATACTCAAATTATCGTGTACCGTTTGTGTTTTCCCATTTTCGAGATAGTAAGAACTTGTTTTTGAAAGTGTTAAATCGTGAAAAACATTTTCTCCATTGAAAACACCATCGCCAAGTAGCGTCGCTGTTCTTATCTGGTTCGTCCCATCGATAAAGGATTTGTTATAAACAATGCAGGTGTCGATGGTGTTTTGTCCTTCGATGATTGCATTTCGGTAAAAGAGAGTGGTATCGACAATGTTGTTCCCTTTGATCTTTCCATCATCATAAAAATAGGCGATTTCTACAATGTGTTCCTCTCCGTCCAGAAAACCGTCCTCTGCAAAAAAGATGGCAGTTTTTATAATATCGGAATCCAGTACCGTTCCTTTTAGCTCATGAAAAGTAACCGTGTCGATGGTGCAATTGCCTTTTACCGTGCCAATACTATCGAAAAACGTAACCAGGTTGTAGGTGCAATAAACATCATTTATCAGTTTAGAAGAACGCCCATAAAACTCCACATTATTGTAAATCAACGGCTCACCATTAAAACTGGCAATATGCCCCAGGGCAGATTCTGAGATCAGCAAAGAAGAGTCGGCACATAAATCCAGCTTATAGGCGTTGAAATTCCATACTTTTTTACCCGCGTCAGTCATTGTAACGGTAGAAGTACTGAGACACAATTTCCGCGTAGTGGTGTCAGTAGATGAAAAGACAGCACATTTTACATCGTTCCCCAAAGTATAAACTTCACCAAGCTGAAACTTTATATCCTTAATGGTTTCCAATTTATCCAACAGTTGCCATGCTCCTCCCCTTCCATTAAACCAAACATTATTTTTAAAAATATTGGCAGCAGAGGTGATGGTTTTCCCATTTTCGGTTGCCTCAAAAAAGATTTGACCAAGGAAAAGCCATTGCATTTGTGAACTAAGTGTGAGCGAACCATAGATTCGAACATTGTTGGTATCAGCCCCCATAAAGCGTGGGGCACTTACATTTTCCCATTTCATATCGCGGCAAACCGCATTTTTGACATTTATGGTAACTGACTGCTCTGAAGTAGAAAAAGAGTTCGCATCAAAAGTTGCGTTGTCAATTTCTGTTGGCGGACAATGTCCTCCGGGGCCTCCGGAATTGATATCCCAATGAATGGGGTTATCCCAATTGCCTTGTCCATTTACCCAAAAAAGATCGAGGCTTGTTGCGGTTTGGATATTCCAATTCAGGTTATTCCCCAAATCAACTGAATTTGTTGCTCCGAAAGGAATGCTTCCTTCAGCTTTAATATCACGAAGCGAAAGATAATCGCCGGCAACTGGCGTATTGCATTTAATGATTGCCTGCACACCGTTGGTATCGCTCAGCATTCTTATTGGCTTGTAACAATCGCCCGTAATATTGAGTTTATCGTTAATGGTTTGCCTGTCTTCAATGGCAAAAGTGTAGGTATTTCCAGGACTTAAAGTCAGCGTTCCAAAAGTATTCTCCCCATCAAAATAGCCATCACCAAACAAGGTGGCATCAAAAATAGTATTGCTGCCTTCGATCATTCCAAAAGCTGAAATAATGAGTTTCCTGATTTGGTTGGCTTCAGAAATAATTCCCATTTGAAAAAAACGAGCACTGTCAACACTGTTGGTACCGGCGATTTTTGAAGATGCATAAAATAGTGCCACCCCAATCTCGTTGTTGCCTTCAATCACCGAAACTCCCTTCCCAATAAATGTACCCACAACATGGTGGCCACCTGAAAGACTTCCTCCATTATTAAAAACAACCTGGTTAATTGAATCGCTATCAGTAATGGTACCGCTTCCCAAAGTGATTACGGTATTAATTTTACAATCGCCTGTTATTGTACCATTAAAAGCAAAATCAATATCGTTGTAAGTAACGTAAACATTGGAATTGACGACTGCAGCTTCGGCAGCAAAAAGATGAACATTGGGATAAAATAAGTTTGAACCATTGGTGTTGTACAACAGGCTTCCGATATTAAATATGGCTGAAATTGCTTGCAAGCTAAGGTTTCGCCCATCAATCTGCCACGATGCCAAATTAATGGATGAAGTTGACAAGGCAATGCTTCTGCTGTTTGGCTCCAATGAAACAAAGTCGATGCAGTTTAGCAAGTTTCCATTTGTTTCGAGATGGCCATGAATAAAATAGATATTTCTTTCTGCAACAAAATCATCCTGAAAAATCCAACCACCACCAATACCAAGAAACCTGACATTGTTTAAGAAGTGATGTCCGGAAGTTGTGATTAGTTTTCCTGTTGAGGATGACTCGAAAACAACTTCGCCAAGGTAGCTCTGATTCATTCCGGAAATAAACTTCAGGTCGCCGTAAATTCTGAGGCTTGTGGTATCATGTCCAATCAATTCAGGATTGCCGGTAGTACCCGTCCAATCCAGATTTCGGCACACTGCATTTTTTTGGTTTATCGTTACAATTTGCCCTGTTTCGGTAAACGAATTGTTGTCGAAAAGCACATCGTCATCAGGTGTAGGAATTTGTGCATGCAGGACAGATCCACCTGAAGTCGTTGCCCAATGGTTTAGGTCTGACCAATTTCCACTTCCCCCAACCCAGAAATAGTCTTCTGCCAGAACTGAAAAAGGGAAGCTCAGCATGATGAGAAAGAAGAAATATTTTCTCATAAATTGCTGTTTTACACTATGTTTTTCTGTTGAACACATAAATGAACTTTATTCAAAACCACTGCATGGAATTCCACGGTTTGTTCTTCCAAAAACCTTAATCAAGCTAATTTCAACCCCTCCCTGATAATTGGATGCAGCACTGAGCGACGAAACATTTACATCATAACTTATCGCTAATTTATATCCCTGATACCGAAGACCAGCCAAAGGAATAATGTCCCTGTTGAGCCTATACCATAAACCAAGTATCAGTTGTACGTCCTTTTTGCTCAGGGCGACATTCGTTCCCAAAACAATTTCAGTAGTTTTCGCCTGTGTTGAATACATGACAGCCGGCTCGACAGAAAGGTTGTTTGCAGTGCTGATAATTGCATTGGCATGGATAATTAGTTTTTGATTAATCCGGTTGTCGTCATCATAAAAAGAAGTACGGGGTTTGTTAATGTGGTTCAGACTTGCCCCTGCCTGCAAAAACAAATTGCGATTGATCTCGTAAGTAAACAGCCCCCCAAAGTTAAAGTTTACTGCAAATATTGAGTTTGTCGAGAAGTTTTCATTGCTTGAAGCCCCGGGATCAAAAATAACCCCATTCCATTGGTTATCGAAAACCAATTTTGTTACGTCAACACTTCGGTTGATAAATCCTATGGCAAAACCCAAACTGGCCCGAAAGGTATTACGCCGGTTAAAACCCAGCGTAAAAGAAGCATTGAACATTGCTGAAGTATTCTGGAGCGATCCATCGCCGGCATTGTCATTATATAAGAGCAAACCAAAACCCATTTGTCCCCTGCGCAAACGAGGCAAGCCAACAGAACCGTCAACAAAAGCAGAATAAGTTCTGTATGGAGTAGAGATACTGGCTCCCTGATTTTTAAAGTTTCCTCCGGCACGTACCATATTTTCGCCAATATCCAGAAAAGGAATTTGTGCTGTAGCTGCAGGATTTAATGTTAAGGGCGAATCGTTAAATTGGGAAAAGTGGATATCCTGAGACAGGGCATTTACTCCTAAAAAGACAAAATATATTATTGACAGGTAATACTTCATCCAACATTTTGGCTTTTTAAAATCGTCTTGGTTTTTTCGCTACCAAATGTAAGAAAAATATGGTTTTTGTGATAACTATTTTATATGTCCAGATTAGACAGTTATTTGTTATATCGTAAAGCAGACCAATCTTTTTAAAACAAATTTTCTTTATAGAAGAACAATACTAAGCCCAATCAGAAAGAAATGCTCAAAAGAATTGATCCTCAAAACAAAACGGCTTAAAACTGGACAGGACAATAAATCCTTCTTAAAAATCACACAAAATTAATACTATTGACCCCAAATAATTACGCCATTATTCTTTGTAAATTAATACTTTTGCTTTTAAAAAAAATGAAGAAGATAATATCAGTAGTCGGGGCAAGACCAAATTTTATTAAGATAGCCCCCATTCATAAATCCTTTCAAAAATACAAGGGGCAGATTAGACATCTAATTTGCCACACAGGTCAACATTTTGATGAAAAAATGTCAAAGATTTTCTTTGATGACCTTAAAATGCCAAAGCCGAACTTTTATCTCGGTATCAGTGGTGGCAGCCATGCTGTTCAAACTGCCAGAATAATGATAGAGTTTGAGAAAATATTACTTGAAGAAAAACCTGATTTGGTAATAGTTCCAGGAGATGTAAACTCAACAATTGCTGCAAGTCTCGTTGCTGCAAAACTTCATATTCCTGTAGCTCATGTTGAGGCTGGCCTTCGTAGTTTTGACAGAAAAATGCCAGAAGAAGTGAATAGGGTGTTGACTGATGAAATATCTGATTATTTATTTGTTACAGAAAAAAGCGGATTAACTAACCTTAAAAACGAGGGAGTTAACAACTCTAAAATATATTTTACTGGAAATGTTATGATCGACAGTTTAGTAAACTTCATGTCACATATCAACAAATCTAAAATAATTGACAACCTGGCATTAAAACAAGGAAATTATATTTTAGCAACCTTTCACCGTCCCTCTAACGTTGATGAGGAAGAAAATCTATCTCAACTTATCGAAGTAATAAATAAGATAAGCAAAGTTAGAACGGTGGTTTTTCCAATCCACCCCCGTACCCGTAATAATATCAATAAATTTGGTTTATCTAAAAAGCTTGGAAACAGTGTTATTATTTTAGATCCCATTGGGTATATTGATTTTCTTTCATTAACAAAAAATGCAGAGTTAGTCGTAACTGACAGTGGAGGAATTCAGGAAGAAACCACATTTCTTGGGGTTCAGTGTATTACAGTTAGGGATAATACAGAAAGACCCATTACAACTGAAATTGGCACAAACCATCTGATTGGTACGGATTTCAACAAAGCTTTTCTCGTTTCAAAATTAATTCTTGACGGCAACAAAAAACCTGGTAGGATTCCTGAGCTTTGGGACGGAAAAGCATCAGAAAGAATAGTTGAAATAGTTTATCAGTCTTTATTTATTTGAAACACAGACTAATAATCTAATAAGGTTTATAAATAAATAAAAAAAACAATAGTGTTATTTGATAACAAAGAGATCATATCAATCCACTATCTATAACTCATAAACATTACAGGGAAAGAAAAAATACAGAGAATATTCTGATTGCATAAATGATAAAATTGAAAATGTTATGCTACAAGCAGTAGTAAAAAAAGGAAAAGTAATAGCAGAAACCGTACCTGCACCAATTGTTTCCTCTGACGGATTACTTATTAAGGTAGTAAATAGTTGTATTTCTGCAGGAACGGAAGTGAGTAATGTAGCCAAATCAGAACGGTCATTAATAAAAATTGCCCTAGAACAACCGGAGAAAATTAAAAAGGGACTTGATTTATTAAAAACAAAAGGGGCAAGGGCAACTTACGATGAAATAAAATGGGTTAAAAATTCGGGGACTCCTACGGGTTACTCAATAAGTGGGATTATTATTGGAATAGGCGAAAATATAAAAGGTTTTAGGCTTGGAGATAAAGTTGCTGCTGCAGGAGCTAGTATCGCTAATCATGCAGAATATGTTGATGTTCCAGCAAATTTAGTTATGAAAATACCTGAAGGATTAGGGTTTCAAGAAGCATCAACAGTTACTTTGGGAGGTATTGCGATGCAAGGCGTTCGCCGAGCGGATCTTCGTTTCGGCGAATTTGCAGTGGTCGTTGGAGCTGGCATTCTTGGTATTCTTTCAATTCAAATGCTAATTGCCTCTGGAGTGCGGGTTATTGCGGTTGACATAAATCAAAACAGACTTTCTACAGCAAAAAAAGTAGGTGCCGAAGCAATAATTAATCCCTTAAAAGATGATCAAGTAAAATTGATAATGAACCTTACCGGAGGATTTGGCGCCGATGCAGTTCTGTTTGTGGCAGCAACTCAAAGTAATGACCCTCTATCAGAGGCATTTAAATCCTGTAAAAGAAAAGGAAAGGTTGTATTGGTAGGAGTTTCCGGAATGGAGATTAAAAGAGCTGATATTTATCCGAAAGAAATTGATTTCCTAATTTCAACTTCATACGGTCCTGGGAGATACGATAAAAATTATGAAGAAAAGGGAATAGATTACCCATATGCATATGTACGATGGACAGAAAAACGAAATATGTCTGAGTATTTACGGATGCTTAACTCTGGTGAAATACGGGTTTCTCCATACGTCACAACAACATATTCTATAGAAAATGTTCAGAAAGCTTTTGAGGCCATAAATAAACCAAATCACGATCAATTATTTGTTCTACTTGACTATGGGGAACCAAAAAAAGAACAAATAGAAAAATTACTTAAGCATAATAGAAAAATTGAACTCATTAGAATTGATGAGCCTAATAATAAAATAAAAATAGGTTTGATTGGTGTTGGGAATTTTGCAACCGGAGTGCATTTACCCAGTATTGCTGATTTATCTGAACATGTAAGCATATATGCCATAGCTAATCGTACTGGACTAAAAGCAACTAATGTGGCTAAAAGATATGGCGCAAAATATGCAACTTCAAAAATGGAAGATTTAATATCAGATCAAGATATTGATCTAATATTTATTACCACAAGACATGATTCACATGCTTCACTTGTATTAAAAGCTTTAAAAGCGGGGAAACACGTATTTGTTGAAAAACCATTGGCCGTAAATTTAGATGAATTAAAACCAATAAAAGATTTTTATAGTTCCGAGGGGGAAAAGCCCATCCTAATGGTTGGATTTAACAGACGTTTTAGTCCTTTTACTCAAGAAATAAAAAAGCACACCTCTAAAAGAATCAACCCCCTTTTTATTCATTACCGCATGAATGCGGGTTTTTTACCACCAGATCATTGGGTTTACGAACAAGGTGGACGCTTAGTTGGCGAAGCATGCCATATTATTGATTTGATGACATTCTTTACAGAAAGTGAAATAGAGTCAATAAGTATTGAATCATTAACACCAAAAACTACATATTTTAATGAAGCTGACAATAAATCAATAATTCTAAAATACAAAGATGGTTCGGTATGTACTATAGAATATTTTGCAACGGGAAGCAAAGAATTTCCAAAGGAATATATGGAAGTTCATTTTGACGAAAAGACTATTGTTTTAGATGATTACAAATCATTAAAAGGATATGGGGTTAAAGTTAAAGAAATGGCTGCTTCTGAAAGCAAAAAGGGGCAAAAAGAAGAACTGGAAGTTTTATTTAGTTCCTTAAAAAGTGGAAATCAACAATGGCCAATTGAATTATGGGACATGGTTCAAACGACTGAAATTTCATTTTTATTATAATAGATGTTGTTTCATTTAGAAATATTAAAATCAGGATCTTTCTCAAATCTTGATCCTTTTATTCAAAAACATGGATTAGTCGATTCATTGAAGTATGAACTCCATCAAATTAGATTGCGTGTTTTTTCCTATTTAAAAAAGAGAGACGTTACACTTATTGAAGATGAAAAGAAATTACTTTTTGTGCATGGAAATAGCAAAAACGTAACACTCAGTAATTATACTAATACAGAAACATTATTTGGAAATTTCAACCTTGTTGCAATTAATAAACAAAGTCAAAAAGTAGAGTTTGTAAAAGATTTTACAAATTCTTTTGATTCCTTTTATTATCAGGATAAACAGCGATTAATAATTTCGAATAATCCCTTATGGATTAAGCCTGCTTTATTGACAATAAATTATCAATCTGTTGCACAATATTTATTACTAACTCAAGGGTTTTTCCCGGATAATTATTTTTTTAATGAGATTCATAAAATAAATCCAGGTTCTATTTACGTTATAAAAAACGGGAATTCGGAATTGACAATTAAAAAACCGAAAATACGAGAATCATCTTTTGAATCGTTTTTCGATGGATTTCGCACAATCGTCGATAACGGCATTAAAAATGGACACAGCATTGATTTAACAGGTGGCTATGATAGTCGTTTAGTCACAGCTACTGCATTATACCTGAAAAAAGATGTAGAATTTGCTGTACATGGAGAAAACGACCCCGAGGTTAAGTTTGTTAAGAAGTTGGCCAGAAAGATAAATGTACCACTGAAAACAATTGAAATTAACAACAAAATTGATGGGGCACTAAAAAACTGGGATACTTATTTTTTTCTATCCGGCGGATATTACAATTTGTTTGAAACGATAAAAGAGGGAGCCCGTAGCCTTAAGCGAAGTAAATTTGTTAGCTCAAAAGTTGGAGGAAGTATGGGGGAAGTAATAAGAGACACATGGTATGTTGATAAACTTTTCAGAAGAAACTTATTAAAAACCAATCCTCTTTGGAATATATTATCGAAAAGGTTATTTAACTCCAATGTTGCATATAATTTTTGTACTAAAGACTTTTGTCAGGTGCTAGACACGTACAAAGAAGAAAGCCGCGTTGCAATAACCAACGAAATAGAGACATTTACGAATTATGATTCAACGCAGAAATATATGCGCATATTGTTTGAAAAATACACAAGAGGCTGGAACGGAACGCTTTATAATTTTCATAACAACATTATTGAATTAGTTGCCCCATATATGGACAACCAGTTTTATATTCAATGCTTAAATGTAAATGCAGGGTTTAGAAATTATTCAAAAGGTATTACAAATGCAATTAATACATTTTACCCACCATTTAAAAAAATACCTTTTATTGATGGGCAAGCCTGCAAACCTGTAAAAGGAGCAAATTTTTTCCGATACCTATTCTTTAATTACAAACAAGAATTTAGCAATCGAATACTTAAAAAAACACAAAAGAAAGATTATCGCCATTCATACTGGTTGGAAAACCTACTAAAAATGGATGACTTTAACTCACGTATTTACAGCGAAAATGATATCTTCAATAGTATTATTAGTAAAATCCAGTTTGAAGAGTTAATCCAAAAAGGCTTAAAAAATAAACTATCAGGCAAAGAATATGTTTTTTTATGGAAATTAATCTCTATGAAAATATCGTTGTCGTTTGAAAAATCAATTAAATGAGAAAGTTTTCCTTTGTTATTCTTCACTATCAAACTACAAATGATACTATAAAATGTGTTGAGTCTATTTTAGAAAATGTCAGGTTTGATAGTTTTAATATAATTATAGTTGATAATGGGTCAACTAACAATAGTGGACAAATACTGAGAGAAAAATATTTAAATAATTATAATATTCAAATTATTGAAAGTTTCGAAAATTTAGGATTTGCCAAAGGAAATAATTTAGGGTATAATTATGCAAAGTATAACACAAAATCAGACTTTATTTGTCTTTTAAATAATGACACCTATATCGAACAAGAAAACTTTATTGAAAAAATTGTAGATCGATATGATAAAAGTGAATATCACATTTTAGGGCCAGATATTATTTCAGTAATAGATGGGCGTCACCAAAACCCTAATAAAGACTCTTTATCCGATTTAGTTAGTATTAAATCTTCTTTAAATCATTATAGAATAATGTTATTTCTCAATTATTTTCTTTTAGATAAAATACTTGTAGATATTAAAAAACAATTCTTCCCTACACCAATTATGCCTCGGATTGAACAAAATCTATCATACAAAACGGAGCAGGAAGGAATCAAATTACATGGGAGCTGTCTAATATTTTCAGAAAAATATATTTCTAAATACGAAGGATTATACCCCAAGACTTTTATGTATGCCGAAGAATCAATTTTAAACTTCATTTCAAAAAGAGACAATTTGATTTCAGTATATTTCCCGGATGCTAGAATTTATCATAAAGAAGATTCTTCTACCGATTACGAATATCCAAAAAGCAGCAAGAAAAGACAGTTTTATTATGCAAATTATATCGATTCTCTTAAAGTATTGATAGAACTAATTAAAAAAGAAAACGAAAAATGAACAAATGCAGAATTTGTGGAAATAAAGATTATAATACAAAGTACAACATAAAAGAAATGCTTCATGGTACTTTTGAAGATTTTGAATACTTTGAATGCAATAATTGTGGATGTCTTCAAATATTAAAATATCCCCATAATATTGAAAAATATTATCCTGAGGATTATCTTTCATTTAAAATTTCAGAAGTTAAATCAGATAATTTTATTATTTCATATTTAAGGAAATTTAAAGCTGGATATCAGATAGGATTAAATAATAATATTTTGGGCTTCATACTGAGTAAGATTTCAAAGGAAAGTTATGAGAAGAAATTATTTCCCGCAAATATTGGATTTGATTCAAAAATACTAGATGTTGGGTCCGGCTTTGGTCGAAGATTAATCTCAATGGCCAAGAAAGGATTCAATAATCTCACGGGAACCGATATCTTTATAAAAGAGAATATAAATTATTCTAATGGGGTTAAAATTTTAAAAACAGAATTATCTGAAATTAATGAAAAATATGATTTTATTATGCTCAATCATGTATTGGAGCACATGCCAAATCAAAAAAAAGTAATAAGTAATTTATATAAACTGTTAAACCCACAAAGTTTTCTAATGGTTAGAATTCCTGTTAAGTCAGAATATATTTGGAAGAATTATAGAGAAAATTGGGTTCAAATTGATGCACCACGTCATTTCTATTTACATACAGAGAGAAGTTTTAGAGAATTAATTAAAAATACTTCGTTTATATTAAAAGAAATTATTTATGATTCTTCAGAATTTCAATTTGTTGGGAGTATTCAGAATCAATCTAACATCTTACTTCGAGGAGAAAATTCTTACTACGTAAATCCTAAAAAATCAATATTCTCAAAAAGACAAATTAGACAATTCAGATCAGAAGCCATAAAACTTAATCAAAAGAATATGGGGGATATGGCATGTTTCTACCTTTTTAAAGGAGAAATCTAAATTTGCTTTTGATGCTAACATAAGACAGCAAAAAATTTATATATTTAAGATTTGTTGTATTTCTTTTTTTATTAGTCAATTATTAAATTGTTTGCACATCGTTTTAACACCAATATTGAAAAAATGAATATCGATATACGATATATTGCAAGATTTAGTTCTTTTATTTACGTAATGTAATGGGCATTATTCAAAAGCAAACCATAAAAGGTTCAATATATTCCTATCTTGGTGTAGGAATGGGTTATTTGAATGTTGTCATTTTAATGCCTCAATTATTTACTACCGAACAAGTAGGCCTTACGCAAATATTATTATCCATATCAGCAATTTTTAGTTTAATTGGAAGCTTAGGATTTAGTGGGGTTATTAATAGATTGTTTCCCTATTTTCGTAACGTAAAAACCGGACATAACGGATTTTCATTCTTGTTGACATTTACAGGACTTTTAGGCTTTTCAACCGTATTGGTTGCCTTTTTTATCTTAAAGCCACATATTGTTGAAGCCAATATAGAAAAATCACCTTTACTGATAGAATATCTATATTTTTTAATCCCCCTTATATTTTTCAGGCTATTTTTTATACTGCTTGATGGTTATAATAAAATATTGCTTGATGCTTTAACTGGTACATTCTGGATGGATTTTGGATATAAAGCATTAAATTTTTTATTCATAGTTCTTTTTTCGTTTGGCATTCTTAATTTCAGACAATATATGTTTGGATTTACCTTTGCAATAAGTTTTCCGGCATTACCGGTTTTGTATAAGTTAATTAAGAAGGGTCATTTTAATCTCCGTCCCCAATTTGACTCATTGAATAATAAAATGTTAAAACAAATTTTTGAAGTTTCAACTTATGGGCTACTTGGGTCTTCTAGCGCAATAATTGTTATTAATATTGACCGGATTATGATTAATGAATATCTGGCACTTGGTGCAACGGGTATTTTTAGCGTTTGTGCACTTTTTGGAACTATAATTAAAATTCCATTCGTATCTCTTAATAAAATTTCCACGGCATTTTTAGCTGAAGCATGGAAGTCAAATAATTTAGCAGAGATCAAAACTATCTATTATAAAAGTACCATCAATCAAATGGCTTTTGCAACATTATTGTTTGTAGGAATTTTCGGAAATATTGATAATATCTTTCGAATTTTACCAAATATTTACGAGCAAGGAAGAAATGTAGTTATTATATATTCTTTAGCTTTTTTAGTTTTGACAGCAGCAGGATCTGGAGGATTTATTATTGGCACTTCTCATAAATACAAAATACAAACATATTTTTCGTTTTTAACTGTATTTTTAACCATTGGCTTCAATATCATTTTTATCCCCTGGCTAGGAATGGATGGAGCTGCTTATGCAACACTTCTAACATATTTACTAAGTGTTATTTTTCGAATTTTATTTTTAAAATTTAACATGAATCTTTTTCCTTTTAGCTATAAGCATCTTTTAATATTAATTATTGGAGCAATAAGTTTTCTTCCGTCATTTTTTATTGAACCTATAGATAATTTAATTTTAGATATTTTTATTAGGAGCTCAATTATTGGGGGAATATTTATACTGCTTATTGTGTCTTTAAATATTTCGGAAGAAATTAATGGGATAATAAAACCATTTATTTCACGCATAATAAAATAAGGATGTTATGATAATTAATAAAGAAATTATCTATTTTTTACTCCGTCAACCACCACTTAAGTTGACCCATTTTATTTTAGACTCTTTTTTTAAAGTATTGAAAGAACATGTCTTTATTCGAAAAGTATCGGAACAGAAAGTTGATAATACGCATATCAACATCAGTTTTTCATACCTAAAAAAGGTTTATATAAGCCCCTCTTTTATAAATAAAAAAACTGCTGATTATTTGTTTAAAATGTTCATGGAACACCGGTTTAATCTATTAGGAAGTGGCTGGGTCAAAAACAGCTATAGCAGTACAGGATTAGGAGTAGCGGGACATTTATATAATATGAACCTTCAAATAACTGAATTTGATAAAGCTGGCGAATGGCTTAAATCGGTTCTTTTAAAAAAAAATTTAGATAGTTCAAAACGCATTTGGGCTCATATTTCTGATAAATCGTACTCCCCTATCGATTGGCAAAAAGATTATAAATGTAACTTCAGATGGAATCAAAAGCTCTCGTTTGATAAACAAAGACAACTTACAAAATCAGGTGCCGATATTAAAGTTCCATGGGAGTTAAGCCGCATGCAACATATGCCCCAAATGGCAAGTTTCGCCATTGCATTCCCTGAAATACAAAATGCAGTTCTAAATGAGTTCCGTAATCAAGTTCTCGATTTTATTGCTACAAACCCCATGGGAATGGGTGCAAACTGGAACTGCACGATGGATATTGGTATTAGGGCTGCAAATATTTTGGTGGCTTTCGATCTATTAAAAACTATTGATAAGAATAAAATATTAGATTTAAAATTCCAGCATTTACTTGCAAATGCAATGTATGAGCACGGTAGATTTATTACTTCACATTTGGAGTATAGTATACTAATAACATCAAACCATTATCTATCTAATATATGTGGTTTACTTTTTATTGCATCTTATCTCAACGAATCAGATGAAATAAATTGCTGGTTAGCTTTTTCAGTTCAGGAATTCTTTAATGAATTTGAGAAACAGTTTTACCAAGATGGCAGCAACTTCGAAACTTCCACTTCATACCATAAATTAAGTGGCGAATTAGTGACCTATGGGTTGGCACTAATTAAAGGATTAGGAAAGGATAAAAGAAAAGCATTATATCACTATAAACCAAAATATTGGATTAATAAACCATCGCTAAAAGAGTTAAGGGCGCAACGTTGGAGAAATGGCTTTGAGTTTATAACTTACTTCGAAGCAAAACTTCTAAAAATCTTACAATTTGACGAATCTGTTTCTAAGCCAAATGGAAAAATTATTCAAATTGGCGATAACGATAATGGTAAATTTTTCAGTTTCACTCCAACAGGAACATTATTAACTGCCGTAGCAGCCGAAAAGAAATACAAAAATTTAGCTGGCTATACATCATTTATATCAACTTATGGAGAAACTGTTTACAGCCCATTTTGGGATGAAGACAATCTTAACCACCAGACATTTCAAAACGCAATTAATGGTTTAATTATCAACCCCAATAGTCAACCATCAATTGAATCTACTATTATTAGAAATTTGTGTAATAAGAATCTATTTAAAAAAGATAATTATCTATTATCAGAATTTACAGTGAAACCAATTGACTTATCGAATTTTAATTTCAAGCTGCAAAAAATATTTAAATTTGAAAACTCTATTGATATTTCAAATTTAGAACAACACTTTTATCCTGATTTTGGTCTATTTATTTTGAGAAACAGCAGTATATTTACAGGTATATATACTGGCTCAAGTGTTGCAAATGGATTGGAAAGTCACTCACATAACGACAAATTGAGTGTGTTTTTAACCATTGATGGAATTGATATATTAACCGACCCAGGTACTTATCTTTACACTCCTGACCCAGATGAACGAAATAGATACAGAAGCTCCTTTAGTCATAATGTACCCATCCATAATAATAGTGAACAGGAAGGTTTGGAGAATGGGTTATTTCAACTTATTCGGCATCACAAAACCAACATCACTAAGGTTACACCATCGTCAATTTCTGTTTTCTACAAAAACAAGACTATAAAACACCTTCGTACAATTAAAATAGAATCTGATCAATTTACAATATCAGATTTATCAAACACCCATTTCAGACAGAACTTTATCAGTAAAGAATTTCTCTTTTCAAATGGCTATGGGAAACAATTAAACAAGTGAAAACAGATTATGAAAATACTATATTTAAAGACATTGTATTATTTTGGACAAGCTGGAGGGTTAGTTGGACACACTTCTGGGGTGATAAATTCATTTGCAAAAAAAATAAATCTAAAAGTAGTTAGTAATTCTTTGCTGCCTGAAGTAAAAGGCGAAATTGAGCTTCTTAAGCCAGTTAATTTCTGGATTCTTCCCAAGTTTTTAAATGAATTATTGTTCAATATTAAAATAATTCTAAAGTTAAAGAATTCTTTAGGTAATTACAATTATATTTATCATCGTCATTCGGGCGCTTCATTTGCTGGTGCTTATTTTGCTAATAAGTTTAAAACTCCTCTAATCCTTGAATTCAATTCCTCAGAAATATGGAAATTACAAAATTGGAAATTACAAACAAATAAAAACTTAACAGGAACCTTTTTTGCTGGTCTCTATAAAAAAGGAATAATGCTTCCAATAACTAAAAAGGTGGAGCACTATAATTTAAAAAATGCCCATAAGATAGTAGTTGTTTCCATAGCCCTTAAAGATGTTTTACTAGAAATGGGCATTTCTGAGGAAAAAATAATCGTTTATCCTAATGGAATCGACAGTGAAAAATTTTACCCCGATATTTCAGGCAAAGTAATAAGAAAGAAATATAACATGCAAAATCAGATTGTTGTTGGATTTATTGGAGTATTTGGGGAATGGCATGGTGTTATTGAGATGGCAAAAGCAATTATTGATTATTATAAACTGCCACAAACTATTGGTGTAAAATTTCTTATTATTGGTTCCGGAAAATTGTTCAATACCGTATTCAGCTTAATTAAGAATTCAGGAAATATAGAGAATGTTATTTTTACCGGGATGATCCCTCAAAGTAAGGCACCTGAGTATTTGGCTGCATGCGATATTTTATTATCTCCACACACACCAAACTTAGATGGCTCACCATTTTTTGGAAGCCCAACAAAATTATTTGAGTATATGGCAATGGGTAAATCGATTATTGCAAGCGACCTTTATCAAATAGGTGAAATTCTGGAAAATAAGAAGGATGCTTTATTAGTCACACCTGGAAGCATAGGGGAATTAGTCAAATCTATTCAGGTATTAGTCCATGATAAAAGTTTAAGAGAAAGATTGGGAAAAAATGCAAATGAGAAAGTAATTCAAAATTATACTTGGGATGATCATGTTGATAAAATATTATCAGCTTTATAATAAAATATACAGCATCAGCTCGGTTAAAAACTCTGGTTTAGAGTGGGCCGTAATTCGGGAAGCATACACCCATTCCAATTATTTTGCTACTTTTACTTTCCCCAAAAAAACAGAATCATGAACAAACCACTGAATATCTGCTTTATAGGAAGCGGTGCCATCTCAACTGCCATAGGAAATGTTTTATGTAACAAAGAGAAATACAAGGTTTTCTTGTTATCTGTGGAACAGGAAGTTGTTGATTCGATCAGCAATGAACGTATCAACAAAAAGTATTTCCCAAACATATTGTTAAACCCCAATTTGAAGGCTACTTTCGATAAAAATATTTTAAAGAAAGCCGATTTTATTTTTTTAGGGATACCTTCAAATGTTACTGTCAGTTACATTGACGAAAACAAACATTTGATCAATCCTGATGCACTGATTGTTAACTTGGCAAAAGGATTTAGTAGCGAAAGAAAAACCATTCCTCAAAGCCTGTCAAAAATTATCCCCAATCAGATTTTCAGCATGAAAGGGCCTTCGTTTGCACGAGAGATTATTAATAGCATGCCAACAGCTTTGACAGTTGCCTCTAAAAAAGAGAAGGAATTTCCTGTATTTAAAGAGCTCTTTGAGGGGACACATATCTATCTGGATTTCACAACTGATGTTACAGGCGTAGAATTGGCAAGCATCCTCAAAAATATTTATGCAATAATTGTTGGGATCGTGGATGCAAGTTTCGACTCGCCCAACCTTAGGTCGTTGGTACTTACCAATGCCATCAACGAAATGCGCTGTGTAATTTCTAAGTTTGGTGGAAAAGAAGAAACCATGTTCAACTACTGTGGGTTTGGCGATTTTAGCTTAACGGCCCTTAACGACATGAGCCGCAACCGTACACTGGGACTACTTATTGGCAAAGGTTTCTTTACAGATTATATTTCTGAAAAAGTGGTGCTCGAAGGAAAAATTGCTGTCAATATTTTTGTTGAAGAAATTGCAAAGAAAAAGAACATCAAAACAAAAAAACTAATGATCAAGGAATTGTACCATGTTTTTAATGACGAAAAATACGACATGGCCAATTTTGTAAGCAGAATCTTATCTGTTAAAGAATAATCAGTTTTTTAATACTCGTCGATCCATTGTTAATCAGCCGAATAGCATACATGCCTTTAGGTAAAGATGTAGCATCAATTGCAAAACTTTTCGTACTAAAACTTCCAGACAATACTGTTAAACCATTTGGGTTAATAATAGAATACGTTCCAGAAGAAGAGCCTGTTTTACTAAGTTCTACGTTTACGGTTCCCTTTGTCGGGTTTGGGAAAACGTTAAAATAGAGGGGACTGATCGGCTTATTATTTATTGAAGAAGTATTGATAAAAAACAATTCCAATTTCGGCCACAAATCCGGATCTTCATGATCAGAAGAACCAAAAACAAGACTGCGCGTAGGTTTATCATAACTCTCATCTTCCAACCTTAGTAAGAAACCATAATTGTTATCAGCAAAAATATCATTCACCATCTCTGTTACGTCAATATTTAAGAACTGTTGTTTTTCAAAATGTGTGGAAGGCAACACCACCTCATGAATTTCAGTAGTCTCCGGCTGATTATCCCAATAAACTAAATCTTCTGCCCAGGGTTCAATTATTCGCTGAACCAAAAGGTTATTGGCACCACCCAGGGTTGAATGACCATAGTGTACAGAACTATAATTATGAAATAAACTCAACTCTGCCTTGCGCAAAACAAATTCTGGTGGTATTTCAGATAAATCAAATTCGAGCAGGCTTCTTCCAATACCAAATCCGCCAGGATTATAATTCCATACAGATAAAACTAGTGTATTCCTACTACCATTTGGAGTACCATATACAACATTTACGTACGCATCTTTTCCATCTTCTGCCCCTGGCTGTAAAACAACTATCGTATCGTGGTGTACGTTTTGAACATAGGAAATATTGAGTTTTGGTTTTATTTGTTCATTTTCATTATCCACAGAAGCAAAAACCAGGCTTCTGTATGCCAAAACTTCATCAAATAATTTGACCATTATACCATTGGAATTGTCAGGATGATCAACAAAATTCTGGACCATTTTTGTTAAATCAATATTGGTATAATCCTGCTTACTGGAGTCCGGAGCTTCGAGAACAACAGCATTCACAATTGATGTAAGCGGCTGCTCATACCAAATTACAGTATTATCTGCCCAGTCTTCAGCCACGCGTAAAACAATCCCCGAATTCTCTCCGCCAATATTTGAATGACCGGTACTATCGTGAAACAAACTTAAAGAAGCAGCTGTGATGATAGACCTTTCCGGAATATCTGATAAATCAAATTTCAACAAAGACCTGCCGAAATTCGGGGTTTCATCCTCAATCCAATGAGAGGACATCAATGTTGGGCCATTCCCATTTGGATCAAATATTTCACTGTTTATATAGGCATCTTCAATTAAATTGCTGCCTATTACTATTTCGGTGGTATCCTGAGCTGATACCAGTACATGAATAAAAGCAATAAATAATACGAG
>QMPA01000024.1 GCA_003650365.1 Bacteroidota bacterium
AATACCAAGTAATTGGGACTTTTACGCAGGTGCGCGTGCAGGCTTTAACTTCGGAAGTGATCCTTTTCCTGAAATAGGAATACAAGTAGGTGGCCGCTGGTATTGGGACGAAAAATGGGGTTTGAATGTTGAAATTGCCGGAGGAACTGGCTTTGGTACGACCTTTGGCGTAAGCATGAAATTGTAGACAAAGAACTCTTTAAAGATTTAGAAAACGGACAAGCATTAATGCTTGTCCGTTTTTTTTTTAAGAACAGCTTATTGTAATGGTTTATGTTTTGCATTCTTGAAGACGCAAAGGTTCAACACGCATTGACTGGAATAAAAAAAGCCTCCCTCTTGGGAGGCTTTACTATTTAAGGGGAAATCAATTAAGCAAGTCCCTGCTCTTTTACAAAATCATTGAGGATCCCTTCTAATGTAGGATGGCCAATTTCCTGTAGATCATAATACACCCGTGTATTGGGTTTTGTAATATTAATAATGCGGTTCAGGTCGATGGGTGTACCAATAACAACAGCATCGCAATCGGTATTGTTGATGGTAGTTTCCAGGTCTTTCAACTGCTGGTCGCTATAACCCATGGCAGGAAGAAGTGTTCCAATATTGGGGTAAATTTCAAATGTTTCTGAAAGTTTGCCAACGGTATATGGACGGGGGTCAACCATCTCGGCAGCACCATATTTCATGGCAGCAACAGTTCCTGCACCTAACTGCATTTCACCGTGTGTAAGTGTTGGACCATCTTCCACAACCAAAACACGTTTTCCTTTAATCACCGAAGGATCATCAACAGCAATAGGAGAAGCCGCATCAACAACAATGGCATTGGGGGCAACTGCTGCAATGTTTTCACGCACTTCCTGGATGTCGTCAGGATAAGCTGTATCCATTTTATTGATGATGGCAACATCTGCCATGCGCAATGTTACCTCTCCGGGATAATAGCTTAATTCGTGTCCCGGACGATGTGGGTCAACAACAGTCATGTTCAAATCGGGCTTGTAGAATGGGAAATCATTGTTTCCACCATCCCACAAAATAATATCACAACCATCAGGATCTTTCTCGGCAGCACGAAGGATGGCCTCATAATCAACACCGGCATAAATTACGTTTCCACGTACAACATGGGGTTCGTATTCTTCCATTTCTTCAACGGTACATTTGTGTTTGGCAAGGTCTTCAACCGTGGCAAAACGTTGTACTTTCTGCTCTACCAAATCGCCATAAGGCATGGGGTGGCGTATGGCAATTACTTTCAAGCCTTTTGCCATCAGGTATTCAATTACTTTGCGGGAAGTCTGGCTTTTTCCACATCCTGTTCTTACTGCACCAACGGCAATCACAGGCTTGGTGCTTTCAACCATAGTGTCGGCTGGGCCCAACAGTACAAAGTTGGCTCCGGCAGCATTCACGATAGCACTAACGCCCATTACACGTTCGTATGGTACATCGCTGTACGAGAAAACACAATCGTCAATATTTTCATCTTTGATCAATTGCACCAAATTCGATTCATCGTAAATGGGTATTCCTTCAGGATATAAATCTCCGGCAAGGGCTGCTGGATATTTTCTTCCATCGATATCAGGAATTTGTGCAGCAGTAAAAGCCACAACATTGTAATCTTCATTCCCTCGAAAATAGGTGTTGAAGTTGTGAAAGTCTCTACCGGCAGCACCGATGATAATTACATTTTTCTTCATTTTGAGCTATTTATTTATGATTAATTGAATTGTAAATTTTGTCGTCAACAAAGGTAGAATTATTTAATGGTTTCTTAATGTTATTTTATTAACAGATCGATTATTTAGAACAGTCTAAATAAAGTAGTCAGACTGTTGATATGCCGAAACAAAAAAGTCGTCCGACCAATCAACTGTTGAACAAAAAGTGGTCGGACGACTATCTTGATTAAGCTTATAGTTGTCTGACCACGGGAAGAAACCAAGTCATCCTCCGCATCGGGCATTATCAGGTCTTTGACCAGGGCATATATATCAGCGTATATTTGCGGCATCTGCGAAAAAAAGACGCCAAACAGTCAATTCGTTTCGCTGTGGATTTCGTACTTTTGCCACCCAAATTTGAATACCATGATTGAACAATTGTTGACCAAAACACTACAGAACGCTGTAAAAGAAATCTACGGACAAGAACTTCCTAAAAAGCTTTCACAAATTCAAAAAACACGGCCTGAGTTTGAAGGAGATTTAACAATCGTTGTTTTTCCCCTCTTGCGTATTTCACGAAAAGGACCGGAGCAGACAGCAGAAGAATTGGGACAATACTTTGTGGAAAAATCAAAGGAGGTAGATTCATTTAATGTGATCAAAGGATTTTTGAACCTTGTTATTTCCAATACATATTGGCATGGATTTTTTGAAGCCTCTGGGAATGACAAAAGTTTTGGATTCATCAATCCAGCAGAATCCGCACCGATGGTGGTGGAGTTTTCTTCACCCAATACAAATAAACCACTGCATCTGGGTCACGTCAGGAATAATCTGTTGGGTGAATCTGTTTCGGAAATCTTAAAGGCAAGTGGACAAAACGTTGTAAAGGTAAACTTGGTAAACGACAGAGGGATTCATATTTGCAAATCGATGTTGGCCTGGCAAAAATGGGGCGAAGGCAAAACACCGGAAACAGAAGATATGAAGGGCGATAAATTGGTGGGCGATTATTATGTCAAATTTGATAAAGAATACAAAAAGGAAATAGAATCACTTATTCAAAAAGGTAGTACGAAAGAAGAAGCGGAACTAAATGCTCCATTGCTGCTTCAAGCCAAACAGATGCTCAAGCAATGGGAAGAAGGGGAGAAAGGTGTCAGAGAATTATGGGCTGAAATGAATGGCTGGGTTTATGCAGGTTTTGATGTGACTTATAAACGCATGGGTATTGATTTCGATAAAACTTATTATGAGTCGGACACTTATTTGCTGGGGAAAACTATTGTTGAGGAAGGATTAGAAAAAGGTATATTTTTCAAGAAAGATGATGGATCGGTTTGGTGCGATTTGACAGCTGATGGCCTGGATGAGAAATTATTGTTGCGGGCAGATGGTACTTCGGTTTATATGACGCAGGATTTGGGAACCGCCCAATTGCGTTATGATGATTATCATCCTTCTGACTTGATTTACGTGGTGGGCAACGAGCAGAATTACCATTTCGATGTCTTGAAGTTGGTATTGAAAAAAACAGGTAGGGCTTGGGCAGAAAACATCCATCATCTTAACTATGGGATGGTAGAATTGCCAGATGGAAAAATGAAATCGCGTGAAGGAACAGTGGTAGATGCCGATGACCTGATGGACGAAATGTTTGAAACTGCAAAACGAACCACAGAGGAGCTTGGAAAATTCGATAATTTCACCTTTGAAGAATCAAAGCATCTTTACAATATTTTAAGCCAGGGCGCCTTAAAGTATTTTATTTTGAAGGTTGATCCCAAAAGAAATATGACATTCAACCCTCAAGAATCAATCGATTTTAACGGGCATACAGGACCGTTTATACAGTATACCCACGCACGGATTAAATCGGTATTGCGAAAGGCAGCTGAGGCAGGGATTGAAATAACCAAAATGGATGCTGTTGATTTTAAACCGGAGACTAAGGAAAAATCATTGCTTCGGATGCTTCATGAATATCCACAAATTATCAAACAATCGGCCGACACTTTAAGCCCGGCATTGATTGCCAATTTTGTTTATGATTTGGCCAGGGAATTCAACCAGTTCTACCACGAGTTTTCTATTTTGAAAGATGCAAACAACAGTGAGCGTAATTTCCGTTTGGGACTTTCAGCTTTTGTTGGCAATACCATTCAATCTGCGATGGGATTGTTAGGGATAGTAGTTCCTGAAAGGATGTAGTTCTTTGTAAAGATGCAAGCGTGGACGCTTGCAGCGGGGCGGGGGCAGCTCTTTTTAGGATACCCCGTTTCAAGCGTCCACGCTTGAAAAGTCAATCAACCAATTACTTCTTATAAACCTCCCCCGAACCATGGGATTCAATATTCACCCTCGGTGATCCTGTATAAGTTACATCGCCCGAGCCATTCAGGCTTACATCAAGATTTTCAATGGCATGAACAACCATATCGCCAGAGCCGGAATTACTTACTGTCACTTCTACTGCCTTAAGATTGTAGGCGTTTACATCACCTGAACCACTTTGTCTAACTGTCAATTTTGCTGTACTTCCTCTTAGCTTTATGTCTCCCGAACCCATCATTTTCATGGTGCAGCTTTCCAGTTGAAGGTCTTCTGCCTCCACATCACCGGAACCTGAAATATAAATTTGTAAAGCACCACGAACACCTCTTACTTCTGCATCACCGGAACCATTCAATTTCAATTCCAGGTTTTTGACAGAAAAATCAGCTTTGAAGTCACCGGAACCATTGAGCCTGACATAAACATCGGTTCCCGAAACACCCTCGCAATAAATATCGCCGGAGCCCGAACTGCTGAGTTTGTCAATATTTTTCATGCTAACGTAGACTTCCAGTACTTCTGCACTTCTGAAACTTTTGGAATTACTGACTTTCAGCACCCCATCTGAAACTTTTGTAGTGATGATGGGTAATATGTTCTCGTCGGTTTTTACAATAATGGTATTCGAATTGCCTTCAGTAATGTAAATGTCTGCCGAATTATTTACTTCAATACTTGTAAAGGAGCTGACATTTCTATCTTCAGAAACTACATTTCCATTTCCCCTTACCTGGGCATTGGTTATTGTTACTGAGAAAATAAGGGCTGTTATAATAACAGTTATCATTTGATTGATTATTGTTTTCATTTGAATGATATTTAATAGGTTAATAAATAAATGTTTAATTGTGTCCCGATAGCTATCGGGGGCATAAATGTCAAGATGGTTAATTTGAGATACTGACAGATCCGTAATTGCTTTCAATACTTACTGTCGATTTGGGTTCGCCTTTGCCTATTTTTCCCTGGCCAGTGAATCCGTTACTTGTACTTTTTTTATAGGAGAAAGTCGCTGACTTTTCCGGGTAATTGATGTCTCCGTATTCTGATTTTGCCTCGAATATGTATGAGGCTTTCTCGTCAATAGTCAGGTCTACCGAGCCAAAGTCATTTTCAATTGAAATTGATGTAAAATTAGGGCTGACATAATTAATTTCAACACCACCATATTCGCTCTCAAGGGAAAGGGAATTATAAAGTTCATCAATTTCTGTATTTGAATATTCGGCTTCAAGTGTAAGTTCCCCTACTTTTTTTACGGTGAGGTTTCCTCCTTCCAATTCAATAGAAAGGGTCTTTGCTTTTTGGGAAACAGTGATGTTGGAGAATTCAGAATTCAGTGAAACTTTACCGGCAGTTTCCAGTTTGAATTCAGAGTAACTGATATCGACATCCCCGGCTGTTAAATGTTTTATTGAACCATTGCCAAATTCAATACTGATATCGTTTTGAGCGTTATTTAATTCATTGATTTGCAATGATCCGTATTCGCTGGAAATATCGGCCGGACCATCCACAGTTTCAATCAATGCAAAGCCAAATTTCTGGCTCAGCTCAAGACTGATTGATTTTGGCATTTGGATTTCAACAATTAGGGATAATGAGTTATTCCCATTTGAGTGTTTGTGTCCAGGTTTGCAATGAACAACTACTTCGCTGCGGTCTCCATGAACATCCAATTCAACTTTGTCGATCATTTTTTGGATTCGGGATTCGTCACTGGATTTCCACTTTGCCGTAACTTTTACAGCGATGACATCCTTGTCCCAATTGATACAAATTACTTTACCAAATTCATGATCTACTTCAAGGTTGGCAGTGCTATTCACTTCAAATGATTTTTCTGACAGCACTCTTTCGCCGTCATTAATTGCCAGTACATCAGTTGTTTGGCCAATGACAAAGAAAAGTGTTGCTACTAAGATGGTTGCGATTCTTAATGTTTTCATTTTCTTAAAATTTAAAATTGTATGGTTTCTGTGTTTATTGAATAAAGTCCCGAATGGGCAATTTCCATGTGTTTGACAATCTGGTTCATTACTTCCGATTTCTTTCTTTTGGTATTTACTAAGGCTGCTCTGAGGTTTTTGTTTTCGGGACTCTTCATATATTCTTTTTCAATTTCAGCCAATTTGGCATCCAGATTTTCGAGCTGCCGCTTTGCCTTTTTCTGAGCTTTTAAAGCCTGCTCGGGGTTTAGTGCATATTGTTCAATTTCTTCTGCTTTAATTGTTGATGCTGCATCATAGAAATTCAAGACTTCATTCATGTTGTCGGAATATTCTATTTGTATAATTTGCGTTAATTGTTGAGATTTTTGCTTATTGAATTGGTTAAATGCAAAGTAAGAAACAGCAATAAGAATGATGGCAGTTGCGGCAATTTTTGCAGTTGTTTGCCATATGCTAATACGCCGACTTGCCGATTGTTTTTCCAGGAGTTCGGTAAAACGTGATAAGTGTTCCGGTGATGGTTCACGGTCATTAAAATAGTCGGTGTTCTTTCTTATTTTATCTTCTAGTTGCGACATGGATTTATTTATTTAATTCCGTCCTGATTATTTTCTTTTCTAAAAATCACAAATCCTAATATTCAAATTACAAATAAATCACAATAACCAAAAACACAATGTTCAAAACTATATTGACTTTTTGAGATTTCAAATTTGGATTTTATTTGTCCCGATAGCTATCGGGATTGTTTTTTGTTATTTGGAGCTTCATAATATGAATATTGTTGTTCTTGTAAGCATATATTAATTATTATTCCTCGATTGTCTGATTTCCTTTATCAATCTTTGTCTTGCCCTCGAGTATCGTGTTCTTACGTTGCCGTAAGGGGTATTCAATATTTGAGCAATTTCCTGATGGTCGTAGCCTTCCAAAAGAAAAAGGACCAGGATTATTCTGTAGTTTTCAGGAACCTTCTCCAGTGCAGTTTTTACTTCGTCCATTTTGACATCAATATCTGTTGTCTCAATTTCTTCTTCCTGCTTTTGTTCCTCAATCTCCATTATTTTCTGCCCCAGACTCATTCTGCTTTGCCGGGCCTTAATAAAATCCAAAGACTTGTTAATGACAATTCTTTTTATCCACGAGCCAAAGCTGCCATCGCCATTGTAGCTGTTTAGTTTAAGAAAAGCATCCAGAAATGATTCCTGCATGATGTCTTCGGCATCGGCAGTATTGTTTACGATTCTGATGCTTGTGTTATACATGGCTTTGTAATACAGTTTGTAGATGTTCAGCTGAGCTTGCTGGTCATTCTTTCGACAGGATTGAATTAAATCCTGATGCTTTTCTACATATTTTTCCTTCATGCTCATTGATGCAATCTAACTAACAGACAGAAGCCGATTTGAATTGTTACACTTTTCGAGAAGTAAATGTAGCTTTTTGTAACAAGCAGCTAATAAAAAAAGCGAATCCTCTCGAATTCGCTTTCTGCATTTCGCAACGAAGAATCAATTATTGACCAACGGTTAATGTGCCATCGATAAAAATTAAGGCGCCGGGTTCTATTAGCAATTCTTTACAATTGGCAACACCTCCAGGAATGATGTGTGGAAAGGACCCGCCCATTGGTAGCTGAGGTATCGTCACTTTATGTGAAGAGTTTGGAACATTGCCATCTGTCCAGTTGACGATATCTTGCCAGTCGGAATTATTCCCAAGCCAGGTGTTTAATAATGGCAATACATTGATCCTGTAATCTTCCACTTCTCCATAGGTCGTAATCCCGCAAGTGTTTCCGCAATCAGAGCCACTTCGTTTAATCCGTACCCTCATAACTGTTGCACCTAGTTGGGCATTTGTTGGTACTACTAGCAAGAAATAGCCATCAGCACCATTATCTATTCCGCATACAGTGTTTTCATCTATATCTGTAAAATCGCCATCCTGATTCCAGTCAATCCATATCCCTAAATCCTCATCGCCATGTATATTGCCATTAAAAATTACAATGTTGTACGAGTGATTGAGTGTAACATCAGCCGTTAAATTGGTATAATCATGATACTTGTTGTCGCCTGTACCAGTGTTGTTAATTGTAGTTAGTTGTACACCACTGATGTATTCATCACCACCACCACTTGCTGTGCAATAAGAAACACCGATATAGTCTGTTTTAATTTCTGTACCGTTACCGTGGGCGTTGGTTGAAGTAAGCTGTACTGTATAATATCCGGAAGCATTAAATTGTAGCTGGGGATTTTGAGATGTGGCACTGCTTCCTCCTACAAAACTGATGGTTGAAGGAGTAAAACTCCATAACCACGAGGTTGGTATGTTTGTTGAAAGGTTTGTTAAGCTTATCGTTTGTCCGACAGTAGGCTTGGTAATGTCGGCAATAAAATCGGCCACGGGTGGTGCATTGGGCGGTGCGTATATTTCCGACTCCCACAAGCCTCTTCCCGAGGTAGCCGCACGTATCCTGCTTAAGCCAGGGTTTCCGGTATTGTAGTATATCTCCAGTTCGTTTACAACAACATTTGGTAAACCATCACTAAACAATGTCCAGTTTGCTGATCCGACTTTAACATATACGCCTATATCAGTGCCCGCATAGAGCTCGATCTCTGCTGCATTTTGCTTGTTTTGTATAACGCACATCACCGGAATGGGAGGCAATCCAGCCGAAATATTTGTCCAGTTTAAACCACCATCAATTGATTGAAACACGCCATCTGTATTGTATTGCCCCATCGAAACCCAAACCGTATTGGCGTCGTCATGTTTTACTGAGATGTATGTGATTGAAGAAGATCCGGTTGGAAGTGTTCCGGTTATATCATACCATGAGAAACCATCCGTAACAGTTTTGTATAAAATGCTTTGGGTTGAAGTGTAAATATAACTGGAGCCGTTGGGGCACAAGGCTATTGCTCTGAGGGAGCTTCCACCCCATGGACTGATATTCGCCCAACTACTGCCTTGGTTAATCGATCTATAAATATTATCTGTAGCAGCGTAGATAGTTGTATGAACAATAGGGTCAATCACGATTGGCATTACCCAATAAGGCGTTCCTGATAGCCCTGAAGTAATGCTTGTTGATGATGCCCAGTGATCGGTAGTTCTTTTTAGATTGCCGTTTTGTGATTCACCGTATTGGATGTTCTCATCGGTGTAATCTATCATACATTCCATTCCATCGCCACCATTAACATCATCCCATATTCCTGATTGCAAAGTTTTAGTGCCATTATCTTGTAATCCTGTTATTATTTCATCCGAAACGCTTTGAGCCACACCAAGACGATACATCTGGCTAATAGCAAGACCGTTACCAAGATGAGGCCAGGTTGCGCCACCATCGCTTGTTTTATAAAGACCTCCATCATTACATTCAAAAAGCGTAGAGGTGCCATTTTGATAAGCGAAAAAATGCTTGTCACCATGTACCTCAACAGCAGCTCCACCACAAGTGCCCGACCACATATTCGAGATGCTCCATGAGGAACCGCCATTGGTAGATTTCCAGGTGTTAACACCTCCAACGAAAACTATATTGGCATCGTTGGGGTCGGCAGCTATGGCCAGATCGTAGTCTCCCTGCCCGGTTGAAAAACTTCCATTGCAATCAAGGCCCAGAATATTATTTCCTGAAATGCTTCCATCAAAAAGAAGGTTAAAAGTTGCACCACTGTCAGTAGATTTGAATACACCTAACAATGCATTTGTTGTTGCTTTTACCTCAACCGCATATACCCATGAACTTTGGTTGGCACTAACAGCGAGGTCAATCCGGCGTCCGCCAGAAGGAATATTGTCGAAAACCTTGGTCCAGGTTATGCCACTATTTGTCGATCTGAAGATTCTGCCAAACCTTGTCGATCCGTACATGGTTGATGGATTTCCGGGTTTGAACTCCATATCAATAAACTCATTGATATCTAATAATGACCATGTGGCGGCAGAATCAGTCGATTGGTACAAACCTGCAGAAGTGGCTGCATAAATAATGTTGTTGTCATTTGGATGGACAAGCAAACGATTGATGGTTTTTTTCTGGCTTGCAGAGTAACTTAGGCCTGTGGTGCTCCAACTACCTCCTCCATCTGTTGATTTCAAAATACCTATACTGTTGTTGTCGTTGCTCTGTCCACCACCAAGTGACCACATACTACCGCCATCGCGATCGCCGGTTGCAATGTAAATTGTGTCGGTGGAAGGTGATGATCCGGAAACTACAATTATATCACTTACTCCCAGTACTGCATTCTGGTCAGTCAGTACAGTCCAGTCAGTTCCTCCATTGGTTGTTTTCCACAGTCCGCCTGATGGAGAACCCACATAAAAAGTGTTATTATCTCCGGGCCTGAAAGCAATACAGTTCAGCCTGCCCAGGCCATTCTTCCCGCCGGAAGTTGAAGACGGACCCATAGGAGTCCAGTTACCAGTAGCATTTCTGCTTCCGTTTGTTTTCTTCCTTTCACGAATAAAATCAGAGGCATGCTTGTCAGGGAACTCTCCTGTACCCGGGTCAACCCTTTTATCCCAATACCATTCCCAGCGTTTAAATTGTTTCCAGCCCATGGCTTTTTGTCGAAGGCCATTTTCAATATAATAACCATCACTGTTGACATTATAGGATTCCCAGTAATCGTTAAAGGCTTTCTGAATAGTAAAGAATGTTTTTTTGGAAGCCGTTTGTTGTTGTCTGGCTGGCTGCGCCTGAACAAGGGTGTTAACGGAAAAAATAAATATTGCAATCCACAGTGCAAATGAATAATAAGAAGAAGTTTTCATGTTCGTAATTAAAAATAGATAAAATAGTTTTCATGATATCGCTTCTTCCTAATTTGGGTAGGGTGATTGTGTTTTTATTGTCAGCTTTGCCTTGAAAGGCTTAAACTGTATCTGCAAATATACTCAATTAATTGATAGCAAATTAAATGGCAAGCTCGATCTTTATCGTTTCTGGTATCCGTAATAAAAAAAGCGAACCCGAAGGATTCGCTTTTTTGCATCTCGGTCAAACACGATCAATCACCGACTATAAGTATTCCTTCTACCCTAATTTGAGTGTTTTCACTTATTATCAATTCTTTGCAGATGGCAGTATTTCCCGATTGAATAACTGGAAGGTTTCCTCCCGTAGGTACTATTGGGATATTCGCATTATAGGATGTTGTTGGTATGTAGCCTTCCGTCCAGTTGTTTGCATCGTGCCAGTTGCTGTTGTTACCAATCCATGTGTTGGTGGCTGGTGTAACAACTATTTGATAATCTTCTACTTCTCCCCAAGTGGTTGTTCCACATGGGCTTCCGCAATTGGAGCCGTTGTATTTGATACGGATCCGCATACTTGTAGCACCTAATAGGGCAGTATGAGGTACTGTAATAGAATAAGTCCCGTTAGCACCATCATCTGTTGTACATACAACATTTTCCCCAGTATCTGTAAAATCACCATCATGATTCCAGTCAATCCAGACGCCTAAATCATCAAGGGACCAGACATTACCATTTGTAATAGTAATGCTGTACAATTGATTGATAGTAAGGTCAGTTGAGAAAGATGTGTAATCATGATAAAAATCATTTCCTGTTCCCATATTATTGATTGTTCCAAACTGTACACCGGTGATGTGTTCATCAGTACCACCACCACTGGCTTCACAATAGGTTTGAAGTGTGGAAACAGTGATATAATCAATTTTGTTCTCCACATCATTGCCGTAAGCATTTGTCGATGTGAGTTGAACTGTATAATCGTCAACAACATTGAACTGTAACTGTGGGTTTTGGGAAGAGGCATTGGTTCCCCCTACAAAACTAACTGTTGAAGGAGTGAAACTCCATAGCCAAGTTGCAGGCACGTTTGTTGATGCATCTGTTAATACAACTGTTTGGCTAAGCCCCGGATTTGTGATGTTAGCAAAAAAATCGGCAGTAGGTGGCTGGTTAGGGGGCGTGTATAAATCAGACTCCCACAATCCACGTCCTGATGTAGCTGCACGTATCCTGCTAAGTGATGGTGTTCCGGTATTGTAATAAATCTCTAATTCGTTTACAACAACATTTGGTAAATTGGTACTAAAAAGACTCCAGTTACTACTTCCTACTTTTACATACACGCCGACATCGGTGCCTGCATAAAGTTCAATTTGTGAAGTGTTTAGTTTGTTTTGGGTAACACACATTACCGGAATACCAGGCATGCCGGTGGAAATATTAGTCCAGCTAGCACCTCCATCAGTAGTTTGGAATACACCATACGAATTGTACTGTCCCATCGAAACCCAGACCGTATTTGGGTCATCATCTTTCACAGAAACGTAAGTTATGTATGACGAGCCAGTTGGAAGTGTTCCTGTAATATTAGTCCAGCTGCTTCCACCATCAGTTGTCCGGTACAATATAGTTTGGGTTGCAGTGTAAATATAATTGGAGTTTGAAGGTGCCACTGCCATGGATCTTAGGGTGCTTCCATTCCATGAACTGATTTTTGTCCATGAACTTCCCTGGCTGGTTGATTTAAAAACATCTTGTTTGCCTGCATATAAGGTGGTATTTACGTTCGGATCAATTACAAATGGCATAACCCACCAGGCAGTTCCTGTTAATCCGGAGGTGATTGTTGAATATGAAGACCAGTGGTTTGTTGTACGTTTCAAATCTCCATAATAAAGCTCTCCATATTGAATGTTTTCGTTGGTATAATCTATTATGCATTCCATGCCATCGCCACCAATAACGTCATCCCATGTTCCTGATAATAGGGCTTTGGTTCCGTTGTCCTGCAGACCAATAATCACATCATCAGAAACTGTTTGTGCAACACCAAGGCGATATATCTGACTGATAACAAGTCCATTTCCGATATGAGACCAACTTGATCCACTATTTGTTGTTTTGTAGAGGCCACCGTCATTGCATTCAAAAAGTACAGATGTTCCATTTTGGAAAGCCAAAAAGTGCTGATCAGCATGAACGGCACTTACCCCGCAACTTCCAGTCCAATGGTTGCTAACGTTCCATGTTGAACCACCATCTGTCGATTTCCAGGTATTCACACCACCAATAAAAACTATATCGGCATTATTGGGATCGGCCGCAATAGCCAGATCATAGCCCCCCTGGCCACCACTGTCACCTCCAGTACAATCCCAGGCAAGTAGATTTGGACCATTGTAAGCCACTGCAAAAGATGACCCACTATTTGTTGATTTGTAAATACCATAAAGACCACCTGAAGAGTTGACAACAATGGCATAAACTCTTGTTGGCTCATCTGCACTTACGGCAAGGTCTACCCTATAACCACTTGAGTTGTCAAATACAGTTGAAAATGAAGTTCCTCCATTTGTCGATCTGTGGATCTCGCCATTCCTTGTTGATCCGTAAATTAATTGTACATCACCTGGTTTATATTTGATGTCAATAAATACTGTTGAAACCAATTGCGTCCAGGTAACTCCAGCATCGCTTGTTTTATACAATCCCACAGAAGTAGCTGCATAAAGTATATTGTTGTCATTGGGATTAACGAGCATGCGGTTTATCGTTCTTCTCTGACTGGCAGTATATGTAAGTCCGGTAGCTGACCATGTATACCCACCATCAACAGATTTCAATACACCGATACTGTTGTTGTCATTGTTTTGTCCGCCACCCAACGACCACATACTACCACCATCCCGGTCACCGGTTGCAATATAAACTGTGTCCAAAGCAGTTGTTGTTCCGGAAATTACAATGGCATCGCTCACTCCAAGAACTGCATTTTGATCAGTTAAAACAGTCCAATTCGAACCACCATCGGTTGTTTTCCATAAACCTCCAGAAGGTGAGCCAGTGTAGATAGTGTTGTTATCACCAAACCTAAAGGCAACACAATTGAGCCTGCCTAAACCTGCATATCCACCTGTTGTTGAGGAGGGACCCATACTTGTCCAGTTGCCTGTTGCAGAGCGGTCTCCTTTGTTATATGATCTTCCTTTATAAAAATCAGCGGCGCTTTTGTTAGGAAATCTTCCAGTCGTTGGATCAATACGGTTGTCCCAAAACCATTCCCATCTTCGAAACTGTTTCCAGCCCGGGGCTTTTTTTCGAATACCGTTCTCAAGATAATAGCCATCGTTCGAAACATTGAAAGGTTTCCAGTAATCGTTGAAGTTTTTTTGGATACTGAAGAAAGTGTCTTCTGTTGTCAACTTTCTTGCGCCTCGTTTGGCTTGTTGTGCTTGTGTACTTACTGCTGATAAAAATACGAAAAGTACAAATAGGGGCAAGACCCAAAATGTGAATTTCATAATTGTTGTTTTAATACGGTAATAATGCTTGTTTTGCTTTGAAATATAGATGTGAAATACAAAATGTATTTCAATGCTATCTGTTTTGTTTAGTGCCTTTAAAACACTTACCCTTTAAAGGGGGCTGTAAATATATGTATAAATTGTCGTTGTTGTGTTAATTAAATGATTTATCAGCTTTTTGTATTCAGCAGCATGTCAGTTCAATGAAATAAAAAAAGCGAATCCCAAGGATTCGCTTTTTTTATCATCTCGGTCAAATACGATCAATCTCCAACATTAAGCGTGCCGTTAACAGTAATGCGGGCACCATTTGTAACATTCAGGTCATTACAAGTGGCAGTATTTCCAAACTGAATAATCGGGAAGTTTCCACCGGTAGGAGCCAAAGGAATAATAACATTGTAGGATGAAGCAGGAACATATCCTTCCGTCCAGTTGTTTGCATCATGCCAGTTGGTGCTATTTCCTATCCAGGTATTTTGGCCTGGTTGCACTACGATTTGATAATCTTCTACTTCTCCATAGGATGTTGTTCCACAAGGGGAGCCACAGTCTGAGACATAATCCTTTAACCTGACCCGCATAGTAGTACTTCCTAGGAAACTAGCAGTAGGAACAGTAAACGAATAGATTCCCGCACCACCGTTATCCACTCGACAAACAACATTTTCATTAGCATCATCAAAGTCACCATCACGATTCCAGTCAATCCAAACACCAAGATCATCAGATGACCATGTATTTCCAATTATTGTTGTAATACTGTAAGTTTGATTTATTGTAAGATCTGTTGATAAAGAGGTATAATCATGATAACCATCTGAAGACGTCCCGGTATTGTTAATGGTTTCAATTTGCACTCCACTAATGTACTCGTAACTAGTTGAACCACTTGCCGAACAATAGGTCTGAAGCGTTGATGTAGTGATATAGTTGGTTTTTGCTTCCGTATTGTTGCCATATGTATTTGCAGAGGTAAGCTCAACAGTATAACTTCCTTCCATATCGAAAGTAACTTGCGGGTTTTGTGAGGATGAGCTAGTTCCACCAACATAGCTAACTGTAGAAGGTGTAAAAATCCATGACCAGGAAGTGGGTAGGTTTGTTGAATAATCGGTGAAATTTACGGTTTGTCCTACACCCGGATTGGTGTTGCTGGCGGCAAAATCGGCAACAGGAGGTGCCGTAGGTGGTGAGTACAATTCAGACTCCCACATCCCTCTTCCTGAAGTGGCTGCCCTTAAGCGGCTATCATTAGGATTTACATCATAATATATTTTCAACTCATTTACAACTACATTAGGAAGCCCATTACTAAAAAGTGTCCAGTTCGATCCTCCGACTTTTACATACACACCCACATCTGTTCCTGCGTAAAGCTCCGTTTGGCTAGTATTTTGGGTGTTTTGAACCACACACATAACAGGGATTGAAGGTAAGCCCGTGGAAATATTTGTCCAGATTGAACCACCATCGATTGTCTGGTAAACACCATCTGAATTGTACTGACCCATTGAGACCCATGCAGTGTTTGGGTCATCATCTTTAACAGTAATGTAGGTTATTGAAGATGAGCCTGCCGGTGTAATATCAGTCCAACTCGTTCCACCATTTGTTGTTCTGTATAACACAGATTGGTTTGTTCCGTATATATAATCTGAATTGGAAGGCGCGATAGCCATCTCTTTAACAGAACTTCCGCTCCATGAACCAATCTGAGTCCATGTTGAGCCCTGGTTTGTAGATTTGTAAACGTATTGTGTGGCAGCATAAATTGTGGTATTTACATTAGGGTCGATGTTAATAGGCATTACCCAGTATGGAGTACCCGATAATCCTGAAGAAATGCCTGAGTATGAAGCCCAGTGATTGGTTGTTCTCTGAAGATTGCCATTCTGCGATTCTCCATATTGTACGTTTTCATTGGTGTAATCAATCATGCAATCCATTCCGTCGCCACCAATAACATCACTCCATGTTCCTGATAGTCTGGCTTTGGTCCCATTATCTTGCAATCCGGCGATCACATCATTTGATGTTGTTTGTGCAACACCCAAACGGTACATCTGGCTGATTTCAAGTCCGTTTCCTACATGTAACCAGTTAGCACCGTTATCGGTGGTTTTGTATAACCCACCATCGTTGCACTCGAATAGATTTGATGTGCTGTTTTGATAAGCCAGGTAATGTTTGTCAGCATGCACTTCGGTAGCAGCTCCACTGCAAGTGCCCGACCACATATTAGTAATGGTCCATGTGGAGCCTCCGTCATCAGACTTCCATGTGTTTACACCACCGATAAAAACATTATCGGCATTATTGGGGTCTGCTGCAATTGCCAGATCGTACCATGCTTGACCGGTAGTGCCACTACCATCGCAGTACCATCCAAGCATATTGCTACTATTAAAAACAAGACTAAAAGTTGCACCACTGTTTGTCGATTTATAGATACCGTATAATGCATTGGAAGAGTTAGCGATTAGTGCATAAACCCAGGTGGGCTCATTGGCACTAACAGCTATTTCAATCCGTCTCCCACCGGCAGAATAGACATCAAGTGCTGTTGACCAGCTTGTTCCACCATTGGTTGAGTAATAAATCTTACCAGCATATGATGAGGCATAAATGGTTTGTGCATCACCGGGTTTGAATTGAATATCTACAAACTCGGTTGAATAGATCTGTGTCCAACTTGCTGCTGCGTCAGTTGATTTATAAAGTCCTACAGAGGTTGCTGCATACAGGGTGTTGTTGTCATCTGGATCGAGCAACATCCTGTTTATTGTTCTTTTCTGACTGGCTGAATAAGTAAGCCCTGTTGTTGACCAACTGTTTCCACCATCAACTGATTTGAGTATCCCAATACTATTGTTGTCATTAGATTGCCCACCGCCAAGTGACCACATACTGCCAACGTCGCGGTCACCGGTTCCAATGTAAATGGTGTCCGTTGATGTTGATGAGCCGGCAATTACTAAGGCATCACTTACTCCTAAAACAGCATTTTGATCGGTTAATACTGTCCAGTTCGATCCACCATCGGTTGTTTTCCATAAGCCACCTCCTGGTGAGCCTGTATAAATGGTGTTGTTGTCTCCTGGCCTGAAAGCCACACAATTTAGTCTTCCCAGTCCAGAATACCCTCCCGCCGTTGAAGAAGGTCCCATACTTGTCCAGTTACCGGTTGAGCTTCTGCCTCCATTTGTTTTTGATCTTTCAGTGTAAAAATCGGAAGCACCTTTGTTGGGGAAGCGACCAGTTGTCGGGTCAACACGTTTGTCCCAATACCACTCCCAGCGTTTAAATTGTTTCCATCCCTGGGCTTTTTTACGGACTCCGTTTTCGATATAATAACCATCCTTTCCAACATTGAAAGGTTCCCAGTAATCGTTGAAGTTTTTTTGGATACTGAAAAAAGTTTCTTCTGTTGTCGGTTTTTTTACGCCTCGCTTGGCTTGTTGCGCTTGTGAACTTACTGCCGATAGAAATACAAAAAGTACTAATAGCGGTAAGGGCAAAAATGTCAATTTCATAATTATTGTTTTAATTCGGTAATAATGCTTGTTTTACTTTAAAATATAGATGCGAAATACAATATGTATTTCACTTATTTTCAGTTTTGAGTAGTGCCTTTAAAACACCAACCCTTTAAAAGGGTTTTAAATTTATATATAAATTGTCGTTGTTATTATTTTATTGGTTGCCAGTTTTATACATGCAACATCATGTCAGTTCAATGAAGCAAAAAAAGCGAACCAGTATGATTCGCTTCTAATTGATATAAATCATTAATCCAATTCATGCACGACTAAACCAGACCTTAATTTCGGCTCAAACCAGGTGGTTTTTGGTGGCATAATTTTTCCACTGTCAGCAATATTGATTAATTGTTTCATGCTCACAGGATAAAGGGCGAATGCCACTTTCATATCACCACTGTCAACCCGCTTTTTTAATTCGCCCAATCCTCGGATACCGCCAATGAAGTCAATGCGTTTTGAACGGCGCAGATCCTGTATGTCCAGAATTGGAGCCAGTACTTGGTCGGTAAGGATTGTTACATCCAAAACACCTATCGGATCATTGTCATTATAAGTATTTTTTTTTGCAATCAGCGAATACCATTTGCCTTCCAGATACATTGAAAATTCATGCAACTTGGATGGTTTGTAAATGTTGGCACCTTTTTCTTCAATAACAAAACCTTTTTCCAGTTTGTTTAGGAATTCTTCAGTCGAAAGCCCATTCAAATCTTTTACTGCCCTGTTGTAATCGATAATGGTTAGTTGGTTGTCAGGAAAATGTACAGCAAGGAAAAAGTTGTATTCCTCCTCACCTGTATGGTTCGGATTGTTCTTTCTTTTTTCATTTCCAACCAAAGCAGCAGCAGCAGTACGGTGATGACCATCGGCTACATAAGTGGCAGGCAGTTCAGCAAAAAGTTCAATAATTTTGTTGTTGATGGCTTTGTCTTTAATTACCCAAAAGTGGTGGCCTACTTCATCAGCACCTGTAAAATCATAAGACGGGTCATTGTTTGCCACAAAGTCGGCCACAATTTCATCAATTTCGGCTACAGCCGGATAGGAGAAAAACACGGGTTCCATATTGGCATTGGTGATGCGCACATGTTTCATGCGATCTTCTTCTTTGTCAGGCCTTGTAAGTTCGTGCTTTTTAATCACATTGTTCATATAATCTTCAACGCTGGCGCAGCCAACAATACCATATTGCGTTTTTCCAAACATGGTTTGTGCGTAAATATAAAGGTAGTCCTCACCATCTGCTTCAAGCCATTCTTTTTCTTTAAAAGATTCAAAATTTGATTTGGCTTTCTCGTAAACTTCTTCACTGTAAAGGTTAATGCCTTCTGGAAGGTCGATCTCAGGTTTAATGATGTGAAGCAGCGAATAAGGATTTCCTTCTGCTTCTATTCGGGCCTCAGCAGAATTAAGTACATCGTAGGGACGTGATGCAAGATCTTTCACAATTGTTTGAGGAGGCCTGAGGCCTTTAAACGCTTTTAATGTTGCCATAATTAATCTTATTTATTATGAAAATAAACATAAGAGCCCGGCTCACAGGATTACCATAAACCAGGCTCTGCTATTGTTTCTCTTTTTAATAATTGTCAGTCGGTTGACTTTCAGTTCGGTCTTCACTTACATAATTACCAGAATGACTACTTTGGTTGCTTCCGTTGTAACGGTTATTGCCCTGGTTGTTATAGTTGTTAACACCCATCGAGCGTTGTAAAGATGAAATAAGTGCACCAATCATCTTGGTCATTTCCATCAAATAGTTTCTCGAAACTTCTTCATAAGAATCTGAAATGTGGTTGGCCCGGTAAGCGATGGTGGTAAATACAAGACATTCACGAATGAAACTTTTGGCCATCTTCAGGTAGTGAACAAATTGTGTTTTGTTTCTGGATGATCCTTCTGCAATGTAGAAGGAAATGTTTCGGGCAGCATCGTTAAATCGTGCTGCTAATTGTGATTTCTCATTTTCAGGAAATAGCACGCTAATATCCTGAAGCCAAACAAGGTAGTCCATTGATTTGTGATAAACCCTCAGGTCCTCAAATCTGAAAAATGTAGGAATTCTTTCAGTTCTTTCGGCTCTCTCCTCTGTTCTTTCTTCTTCGTTGTACATAGATGTAAAATTTAAATGATTTTGGTTATAAAAAATGATTTTCCCCGATAATTACAGGGATGGTTGGTTGATTCTTTTTATTGCTATCGGCACGCTCACATTTATCATTACAAAAAAATGGTTTCCTTTTTTGTTAGAATCTATTACTTAATATAATGAGTAGATGCCGGCAGAGAAATTTAATTAACTTTAAATGTAGTGTCGCCGTTATTAATAAATGCAATAATTTGATTTGCTGAAGCTACCCCTGCATTGATGTTTGCCTCTGCTGTTTGGGCACCCATTTTTTTAGGGGTAAAAAAGCAGCGATTTCCAAATCGCTCTGTAAGTAAATCTTTATTGTCAGGTGCAATATCCGAAAGGTATTTAAAGGAGTCATTTTCTTCAAATACTTTTACAAGGTCAGTTTCATGAATAACTTCTTTGCGCGCTGTATTCACTACGCAAGCACCTTTTTTCATTTTCGAAAGCAGGTCGTAATTAATCGACTGTACCGTGTGTTTGTTGGCAGGAATGTGCAGGCTGATGTAATCGCATGTTGCATAAAGTTCTTCAGCGCTTTCAAAAACGGTAACACCTTCGGCTTCCATTTCAACTTTTGGGATGAAAGGATCGTAGGCAAAAATTTCCATTCCAAATCCTTTGGCGATGTGGGCAACTAATTTCCCAACATTACCATAAGCATGGATGCCCAGTTTTTTTCCTTTCAGTTCAGTTCCTGAGCCTACCTCAAAATGATTACGGGCCTGGTAAATCATCATGCCAATTGCTAATTCAGCCACTGCATTGGAATTTTGTCCAGGCGTATTCATCACAACAACATTATTTGCAGTAGCGGCTTCCAGATTTACATTGTCAAAACCGGCACCGGCCCGAACAACTATTTTCAAATTGCCAGCTGCATTAATAACTTCAGGGGTTATTTTGTCACTTCTTACAATCATTGCGTCCGCATCTTTCACGGCTGCAATCAATTCATCCTGACTGTTGTATTTTTCAAAAAAAGTGTAATCGTAATTTGCTTTGTCAAGAACGGCTTTAATCTCTTTGACTGCCGCAGGTGCAAAGGGTTTAACTGTAGCTATAAGAACTTTTGTCATCTCTTTGAGTTTTGGTTTTAGAATTCAATTAATTGTTATTTATTATTCGATTCAAAATCCTGCATGGTTTTTATCAGTGCCTTAATGCTATCAACAGGCATTGCATTGTATGTAGAAGCACGGAATCCACCAACTGAACGGTGACCTTTAATGCCAACCATACCTTCAGCAGTTGCATAATCGAAGAAAGCCTTTTCGAGTCCTTCGTAGCCTTCTTTCATTACGAAACAAATATTCATAAGTGAGCGGTCGCTTTGTTCAACAACAGTGGCCCTGAATATCGAATTGCGGTCAATCTCATTGTAAAGCAGACCGGCTTTGTATTCGTTGGTTTTGTGCATGGCTTCAATTCCGCCATTTTGCTTTAACCATTGCAGGGTTTGTAATGCTGCAAAAACAGGAACAACAGGAGGTGTATTGAACATGCTTCCTTTATCGATGTGGGTTTGGTAATTCAGCATAGTAGGAATATACCTGTCCATCTTTCCGAGAATATCGTCACGGACAATCACAAAAGTAACGCCGGATGGGGCAAGGTTTTTTTGCGCGCCACCATAAATCAGGGCGTATTTTGAGATATCAACAGGACGACTGAAAATATCAGAAGACATGTCGGCAACCAGCGGAACCGGCGAATCCATGTCGTATTTAATTTCAGTGCCATAAATGGTATTATTGGTTGTAATATGAAAATAATCAGCATCTTCAGGAATCGTATATCCTTTCGGGATGTAATTGAAGAGTTTGTTTTCCGAAGAGGCAACAACATCAATTTCTCCAAAATACTGTGCTTCTTTAATGGCTTTTTTCGACCAGGCACCGGTATTCAGGTAAGCTGCTTTCTTCTTAAAAAGATTAAAGGGTACCATCGCAAACTGTGTACTGGCTCCGCCACCAACGAATAAAACAGAGTATCCATCCGGAATGTTTAGTAGTTCTTTAAACAAAGCTTGTGCTTCGTCCATTACGGCTACAAACTCTTTGCTGCGGTGCGAAACTTCCATAACTGAAAGTCCTGTTCCTGCGAAATCAAGAATGGCATCAGCCGTGTTTTTAATAGTGTATTGTGGCAGAATCGACGGCCCGGCATAGAAATTATGTATTTTCATTTTTTTATGTTTTTAGAATAAGGATTGCAAAGATATAACTTACTTGCATGTAAAGTGTTAAATTTTGTTTAGATTGCTTCTAATTACAGGCTGTAATATAAAGTTTTTTCTTAAAGGGGGCAGCCGGGCGGGCTTTCCGCTTTAGCGCATATGGTGTTGGCAGTGTTTCACATCGGCCATTCGGGGTCTTCCCCCGATAGCTATCGGGGTCAGCCGCCGCTGTCCGGTTCAACATCTGCCAACACCACATCCGGCTGCCGCTGCAATCCCTGCTGCGGACCAACGTTATATTGAATATTATTACAAAGGTAAAGACTAACTATTTCACTTGTGATTTTTTTACTTTTGCGGAAAAATAAAATACCATGCCAAAGCTAAGTCGCCGCATCGATGCATTTGTAAAATTAGGCCATTACCTGCGCTCTTTAAATAGTAGAAACAACAATATTGATGCTGCTGAATCTGAAAGAAAATGCCTCAAAAATCTTGAAGAAACGGTGCGGAATGCTCCAGCTTACAACGGTTGGTTTACCGATGCAAATGTTCGGCAAATGTTGGTGGCTTTGGGTGAAAGCCTCGAAAAGCAGAAATTGGAAAAGTGGCTAAACCAATACTTGCCTAAACTTGCTGAGGAAAGAGAAGAAAAAACAATCGCCGTTGTGATGGCAGGAAATATCCCGGCTGTCGGATTTCACGATTTTCTTTCAGTACTAATTTCAGGAAATAAACTGCTGGCAAAATTATCTTCTGATGATGAAAAATTGCTGCCGGCCATTGCCGAATTGCTCATTGCTATCGAAGCTGGTTTTGCTGGTAAGATTGAATTTACAAGTAATCAGATCAAAAGTTTTCATGCAGTAATTGCCACGGGCAGCGACAATTCCTCGCGTTATTTTGAATATTATTTTGGGAAGTACCCAAAC
>QMPA01000025.1 GCA_003650365.1 Bacteroidota bacterium
CAGTTGTCAGTTATCAGTTGTCAGTTCAATTTCTTCCTTTTTTATTCCGAGCCTTTCCATATCATCCCAAAACAGCGGGTAAGATTTTTTGACCACTTCCGGATTATTTATTTTTACGGAGGCTAACTTCAGTACCAGGGGCGCCAAAGACATGGCAATGCGATGATCGCCGCAGGTATCAAAAACGCAATGGGATTTGGAAAGGTCTATTTCGGAAGGAATTAGTTCGACTGAATTGGCTTTCCTTTTCAGGATTGTTCCTGTTTTGAATAATTCGGCCTGCATACTGGCAATGCGATCCGACTCCTTGTATTTTAGATGCCCCACCCCTTTTAAAACAGCATGAATTCCCTTTCCGGCACAGCTTGCCAATACAGCCGGAACCAGGTCGGGACAAGAGCTAAAATCATAAGAAAAAGAAGAAGTAGAATGAGCTCCACTTTTTAAGCGGATACCATTGTTTTCAAAACTTGTAATTACACCCAATTGTTCAAAAACTTCAACTGCAACGCGATCGCCCTGAACACTGTCTGACGAAAAGCCACTAAGAAAAATATCGGCATTTTCTGATAAGGCTGCCATTTCATAGAAATAGGAAGTCGAACTCCAGTCAGGCTCAATCTGGTAAGTTTTCATTTGATATTCTCCCGATTCTACAACTACTTTATTCTTCTGCACTTGTACCTTTGCCCCAAATTCCTGCATTAGTTTTTGGGTCATCAAAATATATGAAAACGAAACTGGTTTTTTTTTCATTTGAATTTGTAATCCTTTTTCAAGATAAGGGGCTATCAGCATCAAAGCTGAAACAAACTGGCTGCTCGCTGACGGATCAACCTCAACACTTCCCCCATCAATATCGCTTCCAACAATCCGCAAGGGTGCGAAATTATTTTTTCCGGCATAAGTTATTTCTACACCCAAATTATCTAATGCCAAAGTAAGCCCCTCAATCGGTCGTTCTTTCATTCTTTTGTTACCCGTCAACAACCAAACGCCTTCGTTTATGGCAAGATAAGCTGCAAGAAAACGAAAAACTGTTCCTGCATTTTTTGCATCAATCACCATTGGAATTGCTGAAGACGCACAAACAGTAATCAATTTAAGGTATGACTTCAGCAATTGAGAATCGGCAGAAGTTGACAGGTTGCCAAATTGCACCTTGCTCTCCGCCAAAGCCCGTATCACCAGCAGTCTGTTGCTCACGCTTTTCGAGCCTGACAGACTAAAGTTGCCGATAATTTTCCTATGCTTATATTTTAGATTGATTTGTTTCACTTTAGCTACACTTTTCCCTAGCAATATAAAATTGCAAACCTTCTCTCACCAGTTTCATATCCACTTCTATATCGTGTACTGCTTTTCCCAATTTACGCAAAAGACTGAACCTCAGCTTACCTTCCCGAACTTTTTTGTCCTGTCGCATCAAGTCAAGCAAATCAGGAATTACAGATTCATCCAAATTAAAACGATCGAAATTCAAATCAATCATTTCAATAATTTCTTCCAGTTGGATACACTCGAATTCGTAAACCTTGGACGAAATCCAGGCTTCGCAAATCATGCCTGCTGCAATGGCTTGTCCATGGGTGACAGGCTTACCCGATTTCAAAAAATAGCTTTCAATAGCATGGCCAAGGGTGTGGCCAAAATTCAGATTTTTTCGTATCCCCTTTTCATGGGCATCATGGCGGACAATATCAATTTTATCTCTCGCAGCCTTTATTATAATTTTGCTCCATTCGTCAATTTCCCGATAGTGTTTCCCTTTTAGCATGCGCCACAGTTCACGATCCATAATCAGGCCATATTTGAGCACTTCGGCAAATCCTGATTGCCAGTGTTTGTCTTCCAAAGTTGATAAAAATACCGGGTCAACAATCACCGAACACGGATTGGCAAACAAGCCAACCTGATTTTTAAAATTGCTAAAATCGATGCCTGTTTTACCCCCAATGGCAGCGTCAACCATACCAAGCAGTGTGGTCGGAAAATTAATGGACTTTATTCCTCTTTTAAATGTTGCTGCTGCAAAGCCGCCAATGTCAGAAACCACACCACCACCCAAAACAACAAGCAAAGAATCGCGATCAACCTGCATGCGGGTTAACTCATTCCATATATGGACGGTCTGTTCCAGGTTTTTCTTTTGCTCGCCACTTTGAATACTAATGACACCTTTGTAATTAAACAGGGGCAATTTTTCCCTAAATACTGGGAGGCAGTGCTTTTCGACATTTTCATCAACAAGAATAACGGCTTGTTTATACTGTGCAAGATTCTTCTCAGAAAAGGCCAACGCCCCTTCACCAATAACGTAAGAAACAGGTTTTGAATCTAAAACAAATAAGGAATCGTTCATAAAGCAAAGTAAATGATAAAAGGGGTATTTGGCAGAGATTAGTGTTTATTATTTTTGAGGTTAAGGTTGAGGTTGAGGTTGAGGTTGAGGCTAAGGTTGAGGTTGAGGTTGAGGGTTGAGTTTCAATTTCTCTTAATCAGGATATGCCACCCGAATATGATGAATACTCAGTAATTTCTTTTTAATCACCTTCTTTACGGTATTGATTTCCTTCAGGGTAATATTGGCATTGATCAATTGCCTGTCTTCCATTTGTGCATTGATAATATTTTCGACAAGGTCGTTGATTTTTTGCTCATTGGGTTTCGCGATACTTCTTGATGCAGCCTCTATAGAATCTACCATCATTACTACAGCCGTTTCCCGTGAAAACGGGATGGGTCCATGGTATGTAAAATCGGCGGGATCAACTTCCATTCCCGGGTTCAACTTCCGTTCAAGCCTGTAAAAATACTCTACCCTACGGATGCCGTGATGGGTGCGGATAAAATCGATAATTTGCTCAGGGACTTTTGCTTTACGTGCCATTTCTATTCCAGACAGAACATGTCCAATAATAATCCGGGCACTTTCTTCGTAAGTCAACTCATCGTGAGGATTGTAGCCAGGCACCTGGTTTTCAACAAAAAACAAAGGATTCTCCATTTTTCCAATATCGTGATAAAGTGCACCTGTTCGTGCCAACAAAGCATCACCTCCAATTTCGTATAAAGCCTCAGAGGCCAGATTGGCAACCTGTAACGAATGCTGAAAAGTTCCCGGCGCCTTCAGCGAAAGCTCACGCAAAAGTGGATTATTTGTATTGGAAAGCTCCAGCAACGAAAGTTGTGTAATGACACCAAAAAGTTTTTCGTAGAGGTAAATAATCGGGAAAGCGAGTAATAGCAAAATTGAGCTCCCAGCCAAATAGCTTATCGTTTGAAGTGAAATACTTTTAAAAGACCCTTCCTGTACAAACATCATACTAACATAAACAACCATATAGGTAAGGAAAACGAATAAGGATGTCCGGAAAAGATCGCCCCGTTTTGACAAATCCCGCACAGCAAAAACAGCAATTAAACCGGCCGTAAACTGAGTATAAAAAAAGTCGAAACTATTCGGCGCATTAAACCCAAGTATCATAACAGTTATAAGGTATACAATTATTGCTATTCCTTCATCAAGAAAGGCGACGATAATAATTGGCAATATTGCATAAGGAACCAGGTAAGCAAACTGCGGAAAATTTTTAAAAACATAAATACCCAATACAACCACCAAAACCTGGCTCAACAAGATGATTATCACGTTCTTCATCTCGTCGTAATAACGTCTTTTGTAAAGCCATAAAAACAAAAACTGAATGACAAAAAGCAATGTAACCAGCAGTACACCACCGGCAAAAATATATTCACTGGCCTTGGACGAGCCCAATCCTTTTTCGTACTCGGTTTTTAGCGAAGTTAAAATCTGCACCTTTTCCGGCGTTACCAATCCACCTGTCGAAATAATCAACTCCCCTCTTTGAACCAGCCCGCTTGTTGGTGATATTTGTTTAAGCAATTCCGTCTTGTCGGCATCACTTTTATCAAAATCATAAATTACATTCTGCACCAGAGATTGAATAATAATTTCTTTCAAATAAACACTATCCGGCACATTCAATTTTTGAACTTGTTTAAGGGCGTATGCATTGGCACTTCTTACATCATAAAGTTGATCAATCACCACATTTCGAACTTCATTCCCGCGTATCAGCTTTATTCTATACGACTTACCCCTACCTTCAAGCACCGGGTTGTACCGTATAATGCCCTTTTCCAAAATGCTTTTGACTGTCTTTTTTAAAAATAGAATGTATCGTAAGGAATCCTGCGGTTGCTCATTGGTGTCGCTAAGCGCCCATTCTAACACAAACCGTTCTTCAACATCACGCATTACATCAGTTCCTATTTCTTCATCAAACCTAAAATAGGGTACAAAATTTTTCAGTATGATTTCTTTTTCCTCGGCAAGTTCAGCCTCTGTTTTTATGACTGAAAAATCGAAAGTTGCAATCAGATCATTGTGTTTCCATGGTTTTCCGGCTTGTATCTCGTATTTAAAGAAACGCTCCTTAGGACTTATCCAAACAACAATAGCAATGGCCAGAATAAATAATATTACTTTTAGAATCTCGTAATAATTATGTTGTAATTTTGAAAAAATGGAATTCATGCAACAAGATTTTATTTAACAAATGTAAATAAAAGCCTAAGATTGCATCAAATTAATTTGAAAATATGAAATACGGCTTTTGTGAACAGGCTGTTGTTCCTGTCAGATCTCAACCAGGAGAGCAGCAAGAAATGACCAATCAACTACTTTTTGGTGACCTTGTTTTTGTGAAAGATTCGCTGAATGACTGGCTATTAATTGAAACATCCAATGACAACTACGAGGGTTGGATTGATAAAAAACAAATTCAAATTATTGATCAAAATATTTTTAAAGACCACCAAAAAGAGCATCCGATCTATTCGCTTGAATTATGTAGTAATGCCGTTTCAGAGAGCAAAAAAGCACTTCGGTTAACAATGGGAGCACGGCTTCCTAATTATTCAAATGGTCACTTTCAAATCAAAGATCAGCTTTATTATTTTACTGGAAACACGAGCAATCCAAAGGAAAAAGCTGGCAACAAACAAATTGTTCAAACTGCTCAGAACTACCTGGGTTCTCCCTATTTATGGGGCGGGCGTTCTCCCTTTGGTATTGACTGCTCAGGTTTTACACAAATCGTTTTTAAGATGTGTGGTAAGCAATTGCAGCGTGATGCTTCTCAACAAATTGAACAGGGAGAAACCGTCAACCTACTACAGGAAGCAAAAGCTGCCGACCTGGCTTTTTTTGAAAACAGGGAAGGAAATATTAACCACGTTGGCATTTTACTTAATAATACAAGCATTATTCATGCCTATGGTATTGTTAGGATCGACGAAATTGATCACCAAGGAATTTACAATACAGATACAAAAAAATACACCCATCAATTGCGGATAATAAAAAGAATTCTTTTTCAGTAGATACAAAGTGTCAGTTAGTTGAGCAGCGCAACTATCTTCAAAATCCATCCCCAAAACAAAATAGCTGTTAATTGCTTATTAACTTCAATTATATCGCTTCAATATCACCCAATTGGCACAATTTATGATAGGGCAAAACAATAATTATCTTTTTAAAAAAATAAGAAATGGTTTTACAAACAAATTTGAAACATGTTGCAAATGCAGCAGCGTATAGTGAGTTATTAAAAAACAATGAAAATGTAATGATCTGTTGTGGACGGATGGGCCCTATGTGTCTTCCTGTTTACGACATTATGGAAGAATTACCGGAAGAATATCCCAATGTAGCTTTCAGGGATATGCTTTTTGATAATCCTGATGCTGCTGTTATCCGCAATCTTCCTGAAGCTCGTAGTTTTATGGGACTTCCATTCACCATCTATTACAAAAACGGAAAAGTTGTTGCTGCCACAAGCAGCATCCAGGATAGTGATCAAATTACAGAAATACTGGACAGAGAGTTTAAGTAAGAAGATACAGGTTAAGGCTGAGGTTAAGGTAAAGGTTGAGATTAAGGAATTAACCGTTGAATCTTAGCCTCAATCTCTCCCAATAGCTATCGGGACTCAATCTCAACCTCAATTCTCAACCTCAACCTCAAACCCAAAATCACCATGGAAACAAAAAACTACGATACCATCATACTCGGTGCCGGCCCTGCCGGACTGACAGCTGGTATTTACCTTTCAAGGGCGAAAGCAAAAACACTGATTCTGGATACAGGAACGGTTGGTGGGCAACTTGTGCTTACGCATGAAATTGCAAACTATCCGGGTGTCGAAAGCATCAGCGGTTACCAGTTGTCGGCAACGATGAAAAAACAGGCCAAATCGTTTGGCTGCGATATAAAATCGAATATCAAAATTACCGAACTCGATTTGGAGCAAGCCATTAAAAGTATTGCAGTCAACAACAAATTTATTTACAAAGCCCCGACTGTTATTCTGGCTACCGGTGGACGGTCGCGCATGCTGAATGTTTCGGGCGAAGCCAATTTCAAAGGCAAAGGAATTTCATATTGCGCCACTTGCGATGGCGATTTTTTCCAGGACAAAGAAATTATTGTCGTGGGTGGTGGAAACTCCGCTCTCGAAGAAGCAGTTTCTCTGACTACATACGCCAGCAAAGTAACCATCCTTCATGAGTTCGATCATTTTCAGGCTTTTGAACATGCCATTTTGGAGGCGAAAGAAAATCCGAAAATCGATTTCATTATGGAATCTCGTATCACTAAATTTTCAGGAAGTGAAAACCTATCCAAAGTAACTTATAAGAATCAAAAAACCGGGGAGCTTTCTGAGAAAGAAATTGATGGTGTTTTTATCTTCATCGGCTACGAAGCCAATACCGAAATGTTAAAAGATACCGGTATTGAATTAAACAAATGGAACGAAATTGTTGCCAACGAAAATTTACACACCAATATTGAAGGTGTTTTTGTTGCTGGCGATTCGCGTACCAAAAAATACCGCCAGGTTACCACAGCAGTTGCCGACGGAACCATCGCCGCTTTGGAAGCATTGCAGGTGATTCACGCCAAATAAAGAGGTGGCCAAAAAACTTATCAGTTTTATCATTTTGTTACTTGGGGATAAATCCCTCAGCTGCTTTCATTCTATCCCTTCGGGATGAAAGTGTTGTCGTAAAAGGCGTCACCCTTATCTGTTTAATAATTTTATTGCTTGGTTAAATCCCAAAGTTATTTTTTATTCTCCCCTTCGTGATGAAATTGCAGTTCTGAATGGGCAATAGAAACGCCAGGCTTCTCAATTCATTTCAAGGCTATATTTACAAGCAGTCTAGTTGTTCAAACAATTGGTAAAGGGCAGTAAGGCAATGTGGGTATTCGGGGGATATGATGAATTCATCCATTATTATTGCCCAATCACCCTTATGCCCATTAGCCCCCTTATAAACCTTATTTCCTTCACAACCCTTTTTTTCCTTATTCCCCTTATCTCCTTTATTTCCCCTACACACATTCATCCATCAAAAACTTATTAACATAAATTAACATTTAAATTCCTGTAAATCTACAATTTGAAAATCCTGTTAAAGGCGGATGTCATTTTGTTAACAATTTCTTAATTCCGGTAATGATTGAAATATTTACTTTTACGTCTCTTCAAAGAAAGAAACAATAAACCAAAAATTAGTATGCTTATGAAACGTAAAAATTTACTCTTAACCTTTATGGTTATTGTATTGTTTAGTGGTGCAACTTTTGCACAGGGAATCATCCGGGGTGTCGTACAAGACGTCAATACGGACGAAACTCTTATTGGTGCCACAGTTGTTATTGATGGGACTACCATTGGTGTAACAACCAATCTTGATGGTAGCTTCCTGCTGATTGCCCCCGAAGGTGAACACAAGCTGGTGTATTCTTATGTAGGATACGAAACGCAATCATCACACCTTAGCGTAAAAGATGGTGCTACCTATAATGTGGGTACAATCCTGATGAAATCGAGTGCTATTGGCCTTGACGAAATCAATGTGTTGGCAGACGTTGCCGTTGACCGCAAAACACCGGTTGCAGTATCAACCATTGATGCGCAAACCATCGAGCAGAATTTGGGAAGCCAGGAATTTCCTGAAGTCATGAAAATGACTCCCAATGTGTATGCTACGAAAACTGGCGGTGGCTTTGGTGATGCCCGTGTGAATGTACGTGGTTTCGATCAAAGGAACGTTGCTGTTATGATCAACGGTATTCCTGTTAACGACATGGAAAACGGTTGGGTATATTGGTCAAACTGGGCAGGTCTTGGAGACGCTACCCGGACAGTACAGATTCAACGGGGACTTGGTGCTTCCAAACTGGCGATTAACTCTGTAGGGGGTACCATCAACATTATTACCAAAACTACCGACATGAATAAAGGTGGTTCAGTTATGATGAGTGCAACTGATTACGGACGTTTCAAGACAATGCTTAGCTTGTCAACCGGTAAACTCAAAACGGGTACCTCAATTACATTTGTTGGCTCTCGTACTTTTGGAGCAGGATATATTGATGCAACATGGGTTGATGCCTGGTCGTATTTCCTCTCGGTAAGTCAGGAAATTGGAAAAAATCACCAATTGGCATTGACAGTAATTGGTGCGCCACAACAACACGGACAGCGCAACGGTTATTATATGCTTACGCAGGATAAGTTTGATAAATATGGTTCCAAATACAACCAGAACTGGGGTTGGCGTGGTGGCGAGCAGCTTAACGAGCGTGTGAACTACTACCACAAACCGCAAATTGCATTAAACTGGTATTATACCATTAATGAGAACCTATTCCTTTCTACCTCTGCTTACCTTTCATTTGGAAAAGGTGGCGGATCAGGCCCATTAGGTTATGGAAGCTCCAAGTACGAGCCACCTCAAACAGCATCAGGACAGTACGACTGGGATCAAATGGCTGACATCAACGCAGCCAATATGGACACTGCTAACCTCATTCAAAATGGATTATTTGAAGTTAATGGTACTGACACCACTTATAGTGATTATCGTTCACAACACATCATCCGCAATTCGGCAAATAACCACACCTGGATGGGTATTCTCTCAACCTTAAATGCCAGGCTTTCAGACCATTTCACACTTACAGTTGGTATTGACTCCCGTCGTTATATTGGAGAACACTATCGTGAAGTCAGAGATTTGATTGGTGGTGATTACTGGTCGGATAGCAAATTTGGCCCTGCCCGGGTTGGTGATAAAATTGCCTATTGGAACGATGGTATTGTAACCTACACCGGAGCCTTTGCCCAATTGGAGTTCACAACCGGAAACTTCAATGCCTTTATTGCAGCAACTGCTTCCAACACCTGGACAAAAAGAATTGATTACCGTTCCTATCTTCCTTATTATACACCCGGAGAAACTCCTTCAGAAGACGAGAAAAAAGCTGTTAGTGAAACCTTATCCAACTTCGGATATAACGCAAAAATTGGTGCCAACTACAACATCAACGAAAAACACAATGTTTTCTTCAATGCAGGTATCTACTCACGTGTTCCTTTCTTCAGGTTTCATTTCCTGAACTATAAAAATGATGTAAACCCTGATTTGGCAAACGAAAAGATTAGTTCCTTCGAACTGGGTTATGGTTATAAATCAAGAAAATTTGACCTGAAATTTAATGGCTATTATTCCATCTGGAACGACATTTCACAGCTCGCCGGATTCGAAGCTGATAACGGAAAATATGTGAACGCCTTTTTATCAGATATGAAAGAAATACACATGGGCCTTGAACTGGAAGCCAATTGGCGTGCGACACGCTGGTTAAGCCTAGGTTTCTTTGGTGCGCTTGGCGACTGGTACATTGACAACAATGCAGTTGCCGATCTTTACGATGACCAAACACAAGAGCCTATTGGAAAAGGTACCATTTATACAAAAGGCTTGAAAGTACCTGATCAACCACAGTCAATGGCTGGTCTTGCTGCTAAATTTCAGATTACCAAAAACATTGATTTTGGTCTGAACTATTTGTACTATGCCAACATTTATGCACAATACACACCTGAGGACCGCGATAATCCTGATGATATGGGACAATCATGGAAATTACCAAATTATGATATGCTTGATTTCAGGTTTGGTTGGAAATTTAAAATGGCAGGATTGGACTCCTATTTCCAATGGCAAATTTACAATGTAACAGATAATATTACACTGGTTGAAGCTGAAGACCGTACGAATAAGATTAAAAATAATGATGGAGACGTGATTGGTTATGAACATGTGTTCAAGAAAGGATTCTGGAGTTGGGGAAGAAATATGAACTTCTCTTTAATTGTCAGGTTCTAATTTTTAAAACAATTTTTAAAAAAAAGCCTCCAATTTGGGGGCTTTTTTTTTCATTATTTTAGCCTTATGAAAAGCCTTAAATTATTTAGTTTCTTTCTCGTTTCCATTGTTCTGATTTCTTCTTGTACAACAAAGGAAAAACAAGATCCTTATCTTATCATGCTTTCGCTTGATGGTTTCCGGTGGGATTATCCCGAAAATGCAAACACGCCCGTGCTCGATTCTTTGAAAAGTGCCGGAGTTGTGGCGGCTTCTTTAAAACCGTCTTTTCCCACTAAGACTTTTCCGAACCATTATGCCATCGCTACAGGTTTATACCCCGATCACAATGGTATTGTTTTGAACCGTTTCTTTGCAACAGATCTAAAAAGAAATTACTCTCTATCAGACCGCTCAACAGTTACCGATGGTGTTTTTTATGACGGTGACCCCATCTGGAATGTGGCAGAAAGACAAGACGTGAAAACAGCGACACTATTTTGGGTGGGCGCTTCTGCAGAAATAAATGGTAGAAGACCCTCGTTTTGGAGTACTTATCAAACGGGCTTGTCACTTGATTCGCGCATTGATTCGTTGGTGCGCTGGCTGAGTCTTCCTGAAAATCAGAGACCACATCTCATCATGTGGTATTATTTAGAGCCTGATTGGACAGGCCACGATTATGGTCCAAATAGTCCGGAACTTATTGCTGAAGTCGAGAAGCTGGATGCATTTTTGGGTGACTTTTTCTTCGCGATGCGGAAACTTCCAATTTTCGATCAGCTTAATTTCATCGTTACTTCCGATCATGGGATGGCTGAATTATCACCAGACAGGCAAGTGCTACTTGATAAATATGTTGATACTGCCAATATTGAAATAATAAATGGTGGCAATCCGGTTTATAATTTCAAAGTAAAAAAGGGGAAACTGGAAGAAGTTTTCTCCGGATTAAAAAAAGCCCCCCACATTCAGGTTTGGAAACACGACAGTTTGCCCGAGCGATTGCATTATGGAACCAACATCAGGACACAGGATATAACGATTGCTGCCGACCCGGGATGGAGTGTGTATTGGTCATGGAAAATTGGTCAGTCAAAAGCCACCCACGGCTACGACAATGATTTTAAAGATATGCATGCGATATTTTATGCCGCCGGCCCGGCTTTTAGAGTAGAACATATCCAGCCTACTTTTAACAATGTTGATATTTATCCACTTATTGGAAAAATAATGAAACTAAACACACCATCTTCAGATGGTAATATTGATAATGTAAAGGGTGTACTGAAGTAGAGACGCAATGCATTGTCTCTACGCAATGCGCTGCATCCATACTGCTTTGGGATGATGCCTGCTGTCATAATTAATTAACCTAATTCTCATTTAATATGAAACAAATAAAATACCTGCTGCCAGTATTTGCCATTATTACAAATACTTTGGTTTTTTCGCAAAATCAAATACTTTCTTCAGGTCCCATGCCCGGCTATAGCGAAATGAGAGAAGTAGCCATTTGGTTACAAACAAAAGACAGTGCAACGGTTTTCGTAAAATATTGGCCAATCGGACAAAAAAGCGATTTTCATTTTACAAATTTGGTAAACACTGTAAGAGACCAGGCATTTACAGCAATTTTAATTGCTGACACCCTTGAACCTGGAAACCGTTATCAATACGATATTTACATCAATAATGAGCGTGTGGATTTAGCTTATGAAACCTTTTTCAAAACCCAAACAATCTGGTTATGGCGTACGGACCCTCCCGACTTTTCATTTCTGATGGGTTGTGGAACTTACATTAACGAAAAAGCTTACGACCGGCCTGGTAATCCTTACGGGGATGGCTACCAGATTTACAACAGCATGGCTGAGAAACAAGCCGATTTTATGCTCTGGTTGGGCGATAATGTTTACCTCCGGCAGCAGGAATGGAACACCAAAACCGGACTCTTTCACCGTTATACACACGATCGTTCGATTCCTGAATTGCAGAAATTTCTCGCTTCAACACATCACTATGCTATTCTTGACGACCATGATTTTGGTCCCAACGACAGCGACCGTAGTTTTTGGAATAAGAATCAATCGCTTGAAGCATTTGAATATTTCTGGGCCAATCCATCTTACGGAGTAGGAAATATTGAAGGTGCCATCACCTCTTTTCAATATGGTGATGCCGATTTCTTTCTACTTGACAACCGCACACATCGTACGCCCAACAAACGAAAAACAGGTGAGAAAACCCAATTGGGGGAAGAGCAATTGCAATGGTTATTCGACAATCTGACAAGTAGTTATGCCCGATTTAAATTTGTTGTTATTGGCGGACAAGTTCTCTCTACATCAGGCGTTTATGAAGCATACACCAGCTATGGTTTTGAAAAAGAACGCCAACGTATTATTGATTTTATTTATGCAGAAGAAATTCAGAATGTAATCTTTTTGACCGGGGATGTTCATTTTTCTGAAGTTTCTGTTTTAAGGGAAGAGGGAAAACCTACTATTTGGGACATTACATCTTCCCCATTAACCAGTGGTGTAAACACCAACGGTATTGAGCAAAATAATACTTTACGCATTACCGAGTCGGTTATTATGCAGCGGAATTATACCCAGATTTCGCTAAACGGACCAAAAACTGAAAGGGAACTGACAATCCGATATTTTGACAGCGATGGAAAAGTTTTATGGGAATACCGGATCGAGCCGGAAAACCGGAAACAATAAACAATACCAATTAATCACCAAAATGCACCATTCACTCTTCATCTTTTCTCGCTCAGCTTCTTTGAAAAATTCTTCCGTAACTACCACGATAGCTATCGGGGATGCAAGATTTTTTGCAAATCGCTACGCGAAAAAATATTTTGATTGAAAAGGCGCATTCTGATGACTATTTGGTATAATTCTTTTTCCATCGTTGGTGTCCCTACCAACGATTTGACTTTTTTCTTTTTGTTGTTTTGAGTTTATACGCTTGTTGGTGGGTTCACCAGCAAGGGGTTATGGAAGAAGGAGGTGAATAGGTTATAAGTGAACAGTTTTGTTCAGTAAAAAATGATCGGCCAAAACCAAAGCTGCCATGGCCTCAACAATTGGTACTGCCCTGGGAACAACACAAACATCGTGGCGACCTTTTCCTTTGAGCGTAATCGCTTTCCCGAATTTGTCAATCGATTGTTGGTCTTTCATTAATGTCGCAACAGGTTTAAAAGCAACATTAAAATAAATATCCTCCCCATTTGAAATACCACCTTGCACACCACCCGAAAAATTGCTTTGCGTTCTTACTTTTCCGCCTTGCATTTCAAATAAATCGTTATGAACTGATCCTCTCATTTTTGCTGCTTCAAAACCGGAACCAATAGCAAAACCTTTGACTGCATTAATACTCAACATGGCTTTTCCCAGGTCGGCATGCAATTTATCGAATACAGGCTCGCCCCAGCTAACAGGCACATTCTGAATAATGCATTTAATTTCACCACCAAGGGTATCTCCCTCTTTTTTCATCTTACCGATAAGTTCTATCATTCTATCCGATGTTTCTGCATCAGGACAACGAACTGGGGAGTTTTCTGTAAGGGACAAATCCAATATTGAATCGTCTTTTTGAAGTGCAACTTCACCAATTCTGTTCACAAATGCTGAGATGCGAATATCCAAGGAGTTCAAAATCATTTTGGCAAATGCACCACCGATTACCCTGGCAATGGTTTCTCGGGCAGAGCTTCTTCCTCCACCCCTGTAATCGCGGATTCCGTACTTTTTTTCAAAAGTAAAATCGGCATGTGAAGGGCGAAAAGCATCTTCTAAATGGACATAATCAGCAGGGTTCTGATCTTTATTCCATACCAAAAAAGCAATTGGTGTTCCTAAAGAAAGACTATTGAAAACTCCAGATAAAATTTCAACTTCATCGGCTTCATTTCGGCTGCTAACCAACTCATTTTGTCCGGGTTTGCGACGTTTAAGTTCCAGTTGGAGCAAATGCTCATCAATTTTTATACCGGCAGGAAAGCCATCCAAAATACCTCCCACAGCTTTCCCGTGTGATTCGCCAAAAGTTGTGAGGCGCAGAATTTTACCGAAGGTGTTTCCAGACATTTTTTTGTTTAAATAATCAGGGCCTCACTTGAAGTGAAGCCCTGATTGTGAAACTGATTATATTAAGCATCCAAAATCTTAAGCTTGTCTTCCAGGCTATAAATTTCTTGTTTCGCCTTTTCAATTTTCTTTTCAAACCCCTGTTTCAATAAGCTGGATTGTTTAGAACTTGAGAAGAAACCAATGTTGTTCTCCAATACCGACAAATCTTCTTTAAGGCTCCTAATTTTTCCGCTAATGAAGTTTCGCTCTTTTGAAATACGACGACCCCCATCAGGTGCACTTTTGAACATCTCAATTTTACTCTGAAAACCAGATGTATTTAACTCGTGCTTGTTGATATCCATCTGATCGATTAATTTATCGATGGCATCACGGTACTGCTTCTGAATTTCATCTTTTGCTTTAAAAGGTACATGTCCGGTTTCCATCCATTTGGACTGGAAATCCTTGAGTGCATCAAGATTGGCATTCTTATCCTTCAGGATTTTGAAATCCGAAATCTCTTTAACAAGCGCTTTTTTCACTTTCAGGTTATCGTCTTCTACACCATGAATATTCTTAAAATGTTCCTTTTTCCTGTTGAAAAAATGATCGCAAGCTGACCTAAACCGCTTCCAAACTTTATCAGCATTTCGCCTTGGAACCGGACCAATTTTCTTCCATTCTTTTTGCAAGTTAATGAGAGCCTTTGTGGTATCATTCAAATCCTCACTGTCTTTCAAGGCATCAGCCTGTGCGCACAAATCAAGCTTTAGGTTGTAATTCTGCGTTTGTTGATCTTTTAATTTACCAAGAAACTCTCGCCTGGCTTCAAAGAACCTATCAAGTGCAGTCTTAAATCGTACCCACACTTCATCATTTTGCACGCGTGCAGCCCTGCCAATAGTTTTCCAAAGCTTCAACATCTCATTCATTCTATCAGTTTGTTGATGCCAGAATTTCAAGCTTGTAGGCAGTTCTACCAAAAGTTCTTCTGCCTTTTCGCACATAAGCACTTTTGCTGCATAATTTTTTTCCTGCTCATCCTGCAACTCTTTATAATGCTCTTTTCTGCGTGCATTTATTTTATGGGTAGTTGCTTTAAAGCGCTCCCAAAGGTCTTCTTTGTATTCTGTCGGTACCGGGCCAATTTCTCGCCATTGATCGTGATATTTCTGTAAAAGTTTAAATGATTTAACAATCGATTCCTCAAGTAACAATTCTTCTGCTTTCTCGCAAAGACCTATTTTGATCTCCATGTTTTTTCGCATGTCAAGGTCTCGGAGTTCTTTGTTAATCTTTACCCTATCGAAGAAACGCTCAACCAGAAAGTGATAATTCTGCCAAAGATTTCTAAGTTCTGAAGCGGGAACCATGCCTATTTCTTTCCACCGTATTTGAAGGATTTTAAACTCGTCGTATGTTTTTTTCAGGGTTTCTTCCGAGTCAATCAACACTTTCAAGTCTTCAAGTATCTGTAGTTTTAATTCGAAGTTTTCCTGTTTTCGCTTTTCAAATTCTTGCGCAAACTTTGCTTTACTATGTTTATAAGTATTAAATGCTGCATTATAACGATGCTCCAGTGGTCCAATAACCGCTATAAATTTTGATTCTTCGCCACCATCTTCAATAAATTGTTTACGCTCACGGCTTACATCCTCTTTATTTTTATTGTGGAAGGCAACTTTAATTCTTGCAACACTCTGTTTAATTTTCGATATGTTTTTTTCTTCAACAATTTGCTCAAGCATTTCAACCAGTTCCTGCTTGTTCAGTTTATCGTAATCAATATCTTTTCTTACTGATTTTTGATCTGCCCTATCAGCATTTCCGCCTAACATTCCAATAATTTCAGCCCTTTCAGCCTTACTAATCTGACCGACTTCTTCGTCAATAGCTTCCTCTTCCTCCGTTATCGACTCATTTTCGCCACGAAGCATTTTAACAATGGCATCTATTTCGGAATCACCCAATCGCATATTATCGGCTTCTGGTGTTTCAATACTGTCAGGAATAACTTTGGCTTCCTGATCTTTTAGTAAAGCAACAATCTCTTCTTTTTCTTCAGTTTCAAGCTGTTTACTCATTTCAGACATTTTCTGATCTTCATCAGAATCAGGCTTGATCTCAGTTGGTGTTTCTGAAAAACTTCCGTTAAGCAAGTCAACAATAACTTGTTTTTCTTCCAGGTTAATCTGTGTTGCTGTTTCGGCTGGCTTAGCACTTTCGACAACAGTTTTCACGCCAGTTTCTTCAACCGGGCTAGGCTTCTCCTCCTGTATACTTTCAGGATTTTGATTTAATTGATCATTCATTTCCATTACTCAAATTTGATTTAAACTCATCTTCCTGACAACTTTAATAAGTAGTCTGGTTCTTAGATTCAGTATCAGGTTTATTTCTAAAATACCTAATATCCACAAACGAGCAAAAATAAAAATAAATCAATAAGGATTAAAGAATTGGAGTACAATAAAGAGATAAAAAAAGTACAGAGCAGTTATCTGTAGAATCTGGATTTATTAAAAATCAGGTAACCGATGCCAAGATAGAATGAGAATTTATCACCGGTCCTTTCAAAATAAGTAACCGATGCGCTGATTGGTCCGATTGGTGAATGGTAAATAAGCTGAACATTTCCAACAACATAGTGATATGAAAAGGGGGTACTCATTTTCACGCTGTAGTCATCACCACGTAATATTTTTTTATATGGGACAAAATAATTCCCTTCAAATCTCAAGTCCAACACCTTCATCAATTCAAATATAAATTTTGCACCTATTGCCCCATAACTGTATGCGCGGTAATCTTCCAGAAATAAGGTTTCCAATAAGGGTATCGGTTCGTATGATGATGCCAGCAAAAGACTTGAAACGTAATTGTCAAGAAGTGGTTTATTAGAGATTGCAAGATCAGCATTAACACCGAGGATAAAAGGTTTAAACACTTTTAAATATTGTTCGTAATGAACATTGAAAACAATAAAATCAAGGTCGCGAATATACTCCTCAACACCGGGAATTGTTGTTCCGGGTATCATATGTTCGTTACCCCAATAGTAGTTTAGTCCAATCGAAAACCGGCTACCTTTGGAAGCAAATTGTTTGCGGTTCAAATTGTCGCGTTCAAACTCAATATATGGGTTGAGAAAATAAAAGTTCGATTTATCTGCCGTGTCTGTACGGGTAAAATAGTTGTCCTGATAATAAGTTGTGTTGAAGTTTATATTGGATGCCCCGACTTTAAGTGCATGCGACAATCCAACAGGAAAGGCGATATTCAAATCGAGACAATTCTCATCAACAATTACAAAAGCTGGGGATTGATCTTCAAAGAAATAACGGGAATTTGCAAAATAATTCTTTCTCGAGGCCAAAAAAACAGCACGTATAAGGAAAGGAAACCTTCCCTGAACCTCCCATTCCCCATCTGCCCAAATACTATTGTAAAACGTACCAAAATAAGCGCCAACATCAATAGATTTACTCGTGCGGCCGAGATGCCGGTAACCAAAACTCACAAAGCCTTCGTTTACACCGGTTGATGATATATAACCGCCAAACTGAAGTGCAAAGGGATTGACTTCTTTAATATCCAGACTAAGCTCGAACTTTTGGGTTTCCGTGTTAAAATGCAACGATGGATACACGCTCCGTACATTATTATTTGCCAGCAATCGCCTGTATTGTTTTTTGTAATCATCAGCATTTTCATCTCCTTTTTTTATGCGGAATGACTTTTGAAAGTAAACTTCCTGTTTTGCATTAACATCGGTAACAATTACTTTGTCAATAGATAGCTCTGGTTGTTTACGTTTGAAGACCGCCCTTTTTGCCAGGATAGATTCAGTCGTTTGCTCACGCGAAATCCTTTTTTTTAGATCCGGAATCGCCCGAATTGTAGCTGCATATCCGCTATCAATATATTTCTCAATGTCTTGAAAATTGAAAATATTCTCTTTCCCGGAAAGAATTTCAATCAGTAAACCCTGAGTGGAGTCAATGCTGAAGTCGGCTTTTTTCATCAACATATTTATCAATTGCGAAACAATATCATCCTCATCGGGCGATAAATAGTTTTCGACGGCTTTGCTGCCGATAATAAAATCAGGTTTAAACTCAATTTCAGCAGTATTCACCGGAAAATTATCATACATCCCGCCATCAAAAAGCAAGCGGTCATCTACTTTTATGGGTCTGATAAAAAAGGGAAATGTCATTGAAGCACGTACAGATTTGGCTAGGTCACCGTTTTTTAACACGATCAACCGACTCGAATCAATATAAGCTGCAACACAACGGAAGGGAATCATCAGACTGTCGAAATCGTAATTAGCAGCAGCAGCAGGGCTTGCCAGGTTCTCTATCAACAAATAATCAATTTCCTGGATGTTGTAAACATTATATGGCAGGCGAACCTGAAAACCTCTTTCAAGCGAGAAGGGTATACGTAAAATAGAGGCATTATCTTCGCTACTTTGAAATAAAAAGCGCTCATTTTTCACATCACCCCGCTTGAAATTGTATAAGTTGGGGGCAGACAGGAGTTTTTTTATTTCTTCAGGACTGTATCCGGAAACATACAGCCCACCGATAACAGAACCAATTGAATTGGCTACCACATAATCGATGGGAATGTTGTTTTCTTCCAGCGCCCTAAGCACCCCAATGTGGGCAAATGCTTTGGCACCACCACCACTTAACACCAAAGCTACCTTTTGCGAAAAGGCAGTTGTTGTCAGCCCATATAATAAAAGGAATAGAAATATTAGCCTTTTCATTGTCAATAGAACGCAAAGCGCAGTTAATTATTGGAAGCAAGAAACAGACTAACGAAAGTAAGAAAAAAAGTTCCCTGCCCGGACGGGCAGGGAAACTGAATGTTTTTATGCAAACGAAAGCGCACGCTCCAGGTCGGCAATAATATCGTCAACATCTTCAATTCCAATTGAAAGGCGAACAAGGCCGTCACTGATTCCGGCAGTTTCTTTTGCTTCCTTCGAAAGCTTGGAATGTGTCATCGACGCCGGGTGTTGGATAAGGGTTTCGATACCACCAAGAGAAACGGCAAGTAATGCCAATTGCACATTGTTCATCACTTGTTTACCGGCTTTCAAACCACCTTTCACACCAAACGAAATCATAGCACCGGGGCCATCCATTTGCTTTTTCGCCAATTCGTATTGGGGATGTGATTTTAATCCGGGATACAATATCCATTCTACTTTAGGGTGTTTCTCCAAAAAGTCAGCTACTTTAATGGTATTTTCCTGTGCTTTATCAATTCGTATTGAAAGGGTTTTTAATCCCCGACGTGCAAGCCAGGCCTGGTGTGGGTCCATATTGAAACCAACATTTACCATTACATATCTCAGCTTATCATAAACATCCTTTTCTTTAGCAATGACCATTCCACCAACAATATCGGCATGGCCATTAATGAATTTGGTCATGGAATGCAGAACAATATCTGCTCCCATTTCCAGTGGGCGCTGCAAGTAAGGGCTGCTAAAAGTATTGTCAACGCAAACCATGATATTGTGTTTGTGTGCCAATTTTACTGCTTCTTCAATGTCTGTAATTCCCATGGTTGGATTGGCAGGCGTTTCAAGATAAAGCAGTTTGGTATTGGGTTGGATGGCCTGCTTTATTTCTTCCAGATTTGATGTGTTAACGTAAGAAAATTCAACACCAAATTTTGGGTAAAGGGTTTCCATAACGCCGCGTGAAGGACCATAAACTGCATTGCTGCTAATCATGTGATCGCCTGAGCCAAGTAACGCAAGGTAAACTGTATTTACAGCTGCCATTCCTGATGCAGTAGCGATGCCATCATAGCCATTTTCCAATTCTGCAACCGTCTTTTCCAATTCTTCAATGTTGGGATTGCCAATACGTGTGTAGATGTAACCTTTTTCGGCTCCGGAAAAACAATCGGCACCATGGTCAGCATCTCTGAAACTAAATGTTGATGTTTGGTAAATTGGTGTTACTGCACTTCCCAGGGGATCTTTGATGCCGCCAGCATGTACAAGTTTAGATGTAAATCCTTTGTCTTTTGTATTCATTTTATAAGATTTTTTAATTGTTTTTTTATTTCTATTGGTTAATGATGACAATAATTTTGTCCAAATTTTAAATCACCATTAATGAAATCGAGGGCAATGTTGTCGGCAGTGTCCACTTCTACATTTACATAAACGTTGATGCCATTTGCATAAAGTATTTCAACCGCTTTTGGGCCAATGCCGCCTACAAGTATATCGCTTACTTTTTCTGCAGCCAGCCATCTGGGAAGAACTCCCTCCTGATGCGGTGGTGGTTCTTTTGTAAAGGAAGATTTAACAATATTATCCTCTATTTCAATAAACTGAAACACCCGGGCATGGCCAAAGTGTTCTGATAGTTTACCATCGATAACTGGTAAGGCTAATTTCTTTTTCATTTCTTTCTTTTTTTCAATATTATTTTATGGTGTTCCGAGTTTTCCCGTAACAATCTTATATCACATTTTGGACAAAGTATCCCGGCACAAGGAACGCCCGCTTCATGTACTGCTTTATAATCACATTTTGGGCAAATGCAGTTTCCTTCCATTCCCATGCCTTCTCTAAAATGCTGAGCTTGTCCTCTCCTATTTCTATGCATTCCTCTTTTCCCAACATTATCTTCAACAGCAATTACTTCTTCTGATTTGCAAACAGGACATGTTTTTTTTTCTGATTCTGAATCACCCTTGCCAGCTTCCTCTTTGTAGACAGTACCGCAATCCAGGCACGAAAACCAATTGGTGTCAAATTCTACCCTGCCGCCTGCGACTGAAATACTTTTGTTTTCAACAAATGCACGGGCGACTTTTTTTCGGGCCGAATCGTAAATGCGCGTAAAAGTAGGTCTTGATACATGCAGTCTTTCAGAAGCTTCCAGTTGGGTCAGATTATCATAATCAGCCAACTTGATAGCTTCGTATTCTTCAAAGTGGAGAACAATTCCGTTTTCAGGATCAAACTCACCACTTTCGGGCACAAATCCCGTAACAGTTGGTGGTTCAATTAATCTTCTTTTGCGCTTTGGTCTTGGTGACATGCTGACTGCATTGGTAACGAGCTGCAAATATATTGAACTATTGTTCATAATTAAATAAAAACGGGGATTTCTTTTGTCTGATTTGGAAATGGGGGAAATAGAGGAAATAGGGGTATAAGGGTTATAAGGAAATAGGGGTATAGTCTAGATTTTAAAATATTAGCCCGTGTAGATGGGGTGTATCTATCTTTTGTGAAAAAGCAAGAGGGGGGAAGTCAACTACTGTTTATCTGGATAATTGTTGGTGTCTGGAAATGGAACTTGTCACTCAACCTTATTTCCCTTATACCCTTATTTCCCTACACCTTCATCCTAAAACGGCCAGAAATTATTGTCGTTCCAAATTTGTTCTTTCAAATCCTCATTCAAGTCATGGAGCAATTTATGATGGGTTTTTTCCCAGTCGGCCAGCATTTGGTACATCTCTTTTTCATTGGGGTCGGTGGCTTCTTTGGCACGGGTGGAATAAATTTCGATCGCCCTGTTCTCAAAATCAATGGCAGCGCCAATGGCAGCGGCTTCAAATCCTGCTGCCGAGATTTCCTTCTTGATGTTTTCGGTTAGGATTTCTATTGCAGTATCGTCTTCTTCAGGTGGTGCATCATTTTTAAGAAACTCATGATGATCATTGTAATTTTTAAACTGCTTAACCAGAAAGTCGATGTGCTCATCTTCTTCCTCGGCCATCATTTCAAAAATCTTTGTTGCTGATTTACTTTCTGAATTACGGGCAGCTTGTGTATAAAATGCTTTTCCCCTGCGCTCAAGCAGAAGGGCTGTTTTCAGTACTTCAACAGCTTTGTCGTTTTGATCCATTATCGTTTAATTTTGGTAAGATGACTGCAAAGTTATTGATTTTGCGTTAGCGACAAAAGTAAGTGGAAAATTGCATTAAATTTGTATTCGTTCAAAATAAAAAACATTGGAAGATCATATTCAGAATATTAAACAGTTACTTAAAAGAAATAAATTTCCAGAGGTAGATAGTATGTTCGAACTGCCATCTTCCGGTTCAGGAAGAATTTATTTCAGAATTTTTTTTGAGGATACATCCCAGCCATCGTTACTCGTTTCCTTCAATGGAAATGTGAGTGAAAATATTGCCCAGTATTCTTTTACACAACATTTTTTAAGCAAGGGATTTCGAGTGCCAGAAATA
>QMPA01000026.1 GCA_003650365.1 Bacteroidota bacterium
AACGGTATCTTTTCGCGATCGAACCTTAATTTCAAGATTGTTTCCAAAGGAAACATTTATACGTCCTGATTTTTGGCCGGGAGGTGTACCAGCAATTGAGTGGTATCCGAAACCACCAAGTTGTGAGTATTTAATTTCATTTCCTTCACCATCAATAAAAGTATCGTAATACCCAAAACTTTCCGAGCCAAAATCCGGGGTATACGAAAAACCAAAAGTCGGTGTAAAAACATGCCTGATTGCCCGGAGTGCCCCCTTTTTGAAATTAAGCATGCCATATATTTTAGTAGTGAGGTTACTGCTGATACTAAAGTCGATGGCATTGCGAAACCCCTGTACTGTATCTGTTTCAACATAACCAATTAAAGTGTCGTTTTCTAAAAACAGGGTGTCTTCGGACCAATACCGCCTAATACTCTGGCTATACATTCTATCCGTAAAGTTGATAGAAGTACTCAGGTTGAAATGTTTCATTATTTTCAATGGAAGGCTAATCGGTATTTTGTGAATGGCACCATTTTGCATATACTTTTCAATTGTTCCCGGTGCAAATAGTAATGAGTCTAAGGTACTGATATTGTTTTCCCCTGTCATTGAGTACGACACAGTCAAGTCTTCGTAAAATCGTTTCTTGCCACCCTGTTTACGCAAAGGATAAAATTGGTTAATGGCAAATGTCAATTTGGGAAGACTGATATTCACCTGGTGGGTTTTGGTATTTTGATGCATACTTCCGTTTAATGTCAGAAAGTATTTACCCGCCCAATTTGTCTGGAAAGCAACACTCGACTGAAATTCGTTGGAGAGATAGGTATTCAAATCCGTAACATTGTATTTGGCATAATTGCCACTAATAATATTTACGTTACTGGTAAATGTACTATGTGGCCTTGCCTTAGGATCTTGACGATGCATCCATTTTATTCTGAAGTCCATACTTTTTGAATAATCAGGTTCTCCTTTATACCCGATTAAATTTTCGGCATAGCCCAGTTCAATTGAACCACTGTATTTGTATCTTTTTTTATACCTGAAACCGGGTTTAATCGCCCAGCTTCCGCGGCTATATATATCGCCGGTTATCTGGAAATCCATATAGTCGTTAATTGCCCAATAATATCCACCATTTTCAAGGTAAAAACCACGGTTGGCCGATTCGCCATAGGTTGGAACAATAATCCCTGAAGTCTGTCCCGTCTTGTTTGGAAAAAAACCATAGGGAATGGCAAGGGGTGTTGGAATACCTTCGACTTCCATATAGGCAGGGCCGGTAATAATTTTATCATCAGGAATCGCTTTCCCTTTTTTAAACCTGAAAGAAAAATGAGGGTGTCCCTTTAAATTACAGGTTGTATATCTTCCACGAAACAGGTTAACAGTGTTATTCTCTAGTTTTTTCACTTTTTCCCCATACAAATATCCTTCACCATCTTCAGTAGTTACATTTTTAATAATGCCTTTTTGTGTTGTAAAGTCATAGCTCATGGTTTCGGCTTTAAAAGCTGTACCTGATTCGGTGAATATAGGCTGTCCGATCATTTCTCCTGTAGAATCAGCTACTCCACTGGCATACACAGTATTGGTTCTAAAGTCAACCTCAATATAATCCGCTTCAAGTTTGATGTTCCCATAGGTAATAATTGCCTCGCCATACAGATAAGCTTTTCGGTTTGCTATATCCTGAACGATAGAATCGCGTGCATGACGTTCAACAAGCCCATCGAGGATAGTCTGGGTTTTGTCACTATTGTCCATTACAATAGTATCAGTAGAAATGGTATCATTTACCAGCAGAGAATCTGGATTAACAAATAAAGAATCAGGAGAAAAATAAATGAAATTTGCTGGCAGATTAGCTTTGAGGTTAACCGCAGCGAAGATTATAATTAATAACCAAAGCCATGTTAATAATTTAGGGCGTGGATAAAATTTTATCAACATGCTTTACGTTATTTTTGTTATGGCCAAACTTTGGTTTGTTACTGCAAATATAGTTCCAAAAATTAAGAACCTGTATTTTGAAACGTCTGCTAAGAATTGCTATTGTGTTGCTATTGACTTTTGGTATTTTTATTCATCTAAATGCCCAAAGGGGAAGCCGTATTACAACAGTAGTAATTGATGCGGGGCATGGTGGAAAAGATCCAGGGGCAGTTGGAAAACACGCCAAAGAAAAAAACATTGCGTTGGCTGTTGCGCTAAAAACAGGAAAATACATCGAAGAATATCTGCCGGATGTAAAAGTTATCTACACCCGCAGTACGGATCGATTTGTGGAGTTATATAAAAGAGCACAAATTGCCAATGAAGCTAATGCCGATTTTTTTATTTCGATACACTGCAATGCAAATAAAAACAGCAGTGCTTATGGTTCGGAAACATATGCAATGGGTTTGCACAAAAACAATGCGAACCTAAATGTGGCCATGAAAGAAAATGCAGCCATTACCTTTGAGGAAGATGCCGGGAGTGCTTATGAGGGTTTTGATGCCAATTCACCTGAATCGTATATCCGTTTTACGTTGTTTCAAAATATTTTCCTTGATCAAAGTCTTGATCTGGCCAATAAAATACAACATCAGTTTAAAGATCGTGTAGGTCGTAAAAGCAGGGGTGTTCATCAGGCAGGATTTTTGGTATTGTGGCGAACTGCAATGCCCGGTGTACTAATTGAGCTGGGCTTTTTAAGCAATCCTACTGAAGAAAAATTCCTGCTCTCGGAAAAAGGACAGGTTTTTATGGCATCAGCTATTTATAGGGCTTTTAAAGCTTACAAACTGGAATATGAGAAAGAAAACAAACCTGTTGTGGTAAAACAAATTGTTAAAGAAGGAAACCTCCCCGCCGAAATTATTGAAAGTATTGCTGATCTAGATTATCGGATACAGTTTTACACCAGTCCTATGCAACTGGTGCTATCCGACCCGCGTTTTAAAAACCTCCCCGGACTTACCTATTATTTGCACAACGGGCTTTATAAATACACAACTGGTCATTTTAGCTCAGCAGATCAGGCGGTGAAATACCAGTCTGTGGTGCGCGAAAAAGGCTTTACAGATGCTTTTGTTGTCGCATTTATGAAAGGGGAACGGATTACCATGAAGCAGGCAAGGGAAGTTAAATGACCTCTCCCCAGCCCAGCTCACAGGAAAAGGGAATAGCTAACACTTTGAAAACTAAGCTTATTTCCGAGCTTTCTTAATATGTAATAATGGACAAAAGTGTAATGGAAGTTTTATGGATTAAGAATTTTTGTGAAAGAAAAATGAAGTTCCTGTTTATGTTTTGTTACTTTTGTTAGGATAATTTAAAACTCTCGAGGTGAAACCAAAACAGGTAATTATTATCGGCATCACTTTTATTCTTGCTGTTGTATTGTTTATTTGGGGATATAATTTTCTAAAAGGGAAAGACATTTTCAACAAACAAACTACATTCTATGCCAAGTATGAAGTTGTGGGTGGGCTTACACGGGCCAATCCTGTTTTAATAAATGGTTTAAGAGTAGGTCAGGTTCAAACCATCTATTTTGATCCGGACTTGTCTGGCGATATTATTGCGGTAATTGTATTAAACACTAAATTTCCGATTCCAAAGAACTCAATCGCAAGTATTTTTAGTGCCGACCTGATGGGTTCGAAAGCCATCAACCTGAAATTGGGAAACGCAACCGAGCTTTTGCAAGAAGGTGACACATTGCAAACAAGTATTGAGGGGTCGCTAAAAGATGAAGTAAATGCACAGGTACAACCTATTAAGATAAAGGCCGAGAATCTACTGGCTTCCATCGATACACTGGTCGTTGCTTTTCAGGCTGTTTTTAATGAATCAGCCCGTGAAAATTTGAAAGAGAGTTTTAATGACATTCGCAAAACATTCAGTAATTTACAAAACACAACATCAAATATTGATACGCTGGTTGAAATTGAAGCCTCGCGGGTTGCAACTATTTTGGGAAACATTGATTCGCTAACGACAACCTTAAGCGATAATCGGCAGCAAATTAGTACCATTATTTCTAATTTTGAAGTTATCAGCGATTCGTTGGCAAAGTCCGATATTCCCGGGACATTTATCCGTGTTAACAAATCTCTTGATAATTTGGATGCTATTCTTGCCACCATTAACAGGGGAGATGGAACTTTGGGCATGTTGTTGCATAACGACACGCTTTACATTGAACTTAATAAGTCAGCTGAAGAATTAAATCTTTTATTGAAAGATTTGCGCGAAAACCCCAAACGCTACGTCAAGTTTTCATTGTTTTAGACTCTATTCTGTTTCAAGCGTCTACGCTTGAAAATTTCCCCCAGCTGTTGGTGATCTTCCCCCCTCCGGTTTAGAAACTTAAGTTTTTGCTAAGATTGGTTTTATGGATTAGAAGAATTTGTTGGTGAGGACACCAACAATGGTGTGCAGTGAGCTTGTTTAGTATTAAATTGCAAGCGTGGATCCTTGCAGCGGGGGGCGAAGGGATCTTTAACTTTTATCGAACGCCCGTTTGATTTTCTCAGCAATTTCAACAAACTCTTCTTGTTCAAGTTTCAATTTAGGGCTTGAAAAACTCATATCAGCAGCTTTATTGATTGGAATTAAATGGATGTGAGCATGAGGAACATCTAGTCCGAAAACGATCATACCCATGCGTTTACAAGGGATTACACTTTCAATTGCCAATCCCACTTTCTTGGCAAAGTCGAATAATTGATTGTATAATTCGTCATCTAAATCAAAAATATAATCAACTTCTTTTTTTGGAATAACAAGCGCATGTCCTTTTGCCAGCGGGTTAATGTCAAGAAAGGCATAGCAGTTTTCTGACTCTGCAATTTTATAGGATGGTATTTCTTTGTTTATGATTTTTGTGAAAATAGATGCCATGATGTCTGGGTTAAGGTTAAGGTTAAGGTTGAGGTTGAGGTTGAGGTTGAGGTTGAGGTTGAGGTTGAGGGAATTCCTCTAAAAAACTATCTGCTAATTTCAATAATTTCGAATGGGATGGTGCCAGCAGGGACTACAATTTCAACTTTATCACCAACTTCGCTGCCCAGTAGCCCTTTTGCAATTGGGGATTCAATAGATATTTTTCCTTTTTTTAAATCAGAATCGTCTTCAGGAACAAGGGTGTATTTCATTTGCATCCCATTTTTCAGGTTTTTAATTGTAACCGTTGAAAGCAATAATGCTTTGGAACTATCCATTTTCGATTCGTCAATAATTCTGGCATTTTGAAGCTTATCCTGTATTTTAGAGATTTTTAGTTCGAGTAATCCCTGCGCTTCTTTAGCGGCATCGTATTCCGCATTTTCTGATAAATCGCCTTTGTCTCTTGCTTCAGCAATTTGGTGGGAGATATGTGGACGTTCGACTGTACGCAATTGTTCAAGCTCGTTTCTTAAGCGTTGTAAACCTTCTTCCGTAAAATATTTTATTTCCGACATTGTTCTTTGGTTTAATTAGATAAATACGATAAAAGACCCTTAACAAATAATTAAGGGTCTTTTATTTAGCTGCAAAGATAAGGAGATTCGCCTTGCTGTATTGAATTTTAGAAATTAAAAATGATACCGAATGAGTGGTTGTTATTAAATGCTACAGTTTCCCTGAAAGAATAATCAATACCAATATAGCTTCCTTTTTCTTTGTTCAGAGGAACCGCTACACTAATACCAGCACTAATGCCACTGCTTACATTTGTCTTTTCTGATGTGTTAATACCATCCCACATTCCATTTTCATAAGTATAACCTCCTCTAAGCATTACAATATTTTTGAATGCAAACTCTAAACCAAGTGAAATTTGATCTTTTGTAAAAGAATTGGAAGTAAAATTTCCGGCAAGTGTCAGACGCATTTCTTTAGGAAACAGAAAATCGTAAGCAGCACCAATATTTAATTGGGCAGGAATTTCAAAAGCATCAGACCTTTGTTCAAGCGTGAATTGGGTTTCTTGTCCCGGAATAAATGCGCGTAAGGATAGTCCATCTCCTGAAAACTTCATTTTTGGCCCCCAATTTTTTAATGAAATACCAAATGCAATCTGTTCGTTTTCTCCTGTTACATATTGAATTCCTCCATCAATGGCAAATCCAACAGCACTAACGTCAGAAATCGTTTCAGAAATTACCTTTATTAAGATACCACCATAAATACTATTGGAAAAAGCTTTTGAATAAGACACGGCAATATTCATCAGGCTTGGTTTGTAAACCCCCAAACCTCCGTCAGGACTATCGGTGGTGGTGACTTCAATTTCGCCAAAACCCATCGACATTACTGAAATTCCGAGAACTCCGGTTTCTCCCAATCTTTGACTTACCCCAAAGGCATTGATTGTAGTTCCAGTACCTTTGAGCCATTGTGTATGGGAAAAAATCACCTGTGTTTTGGTTGTAAATGCTACGCCTGCAACATTGCCCCACATGGCTTCCAAACCTTTAACCTTAGCCATATTGGCACTTCCCCACCCACTACTGCGTGTCCAGGGATTGATTAATAATTCGGAAGCCCCTGCCTGCCCCGAACGATCCTTGTTACCAGCGAAGGTAAGTGATGTAACCGGAATGAGAAAGGCAATGATTAATCCAAAAGCCAGGTATTTATAAATATGTTTCATAATCAATATGATTTTATGCTGATTGATCTTTCAATTTAATAATTAGAATGTATTTAGGTCAGGAACTCGTTGAATACTAAACCATTTTAAAACGCGCTCACCTTCATCTGATTTAACATGAATGTAATACACACCTCCCGAAGTAGGAACGCCGGCAAAGTTTTTCAAGTCCCATTCCAGTGTTGTGTTTTGCGAATCTTTGGTAAACTCCCGTACCTTGACACCTGCCACATCAAAAATGATAATCTTACAGTTTTTAGGTAGGTTTGTAATTTTCACCCTTGTATCCAGTGCGTTGTGTTCGTATGCTGAATAAGCATAATATGGATTTGGTACGATATTTATTAAATCAAGATCACTTTGTTGCTTTTCTTCAACATTATAGCCGGTTGCCATGTCATCCATCGAAAAGTCAAAAGCAGGATAGAAATTATTAAAGTCCATTCCCTCATATATTGTATCAAGGGGTACACTGCTGTATCCTCTTTCGAAAGGTTTGGCAATACGAATCCTTATTTTTACTTCATCACTTAACCACTCTCTACCTTCAATGCCCATGGGCATTCCAACATACATGAATGAGCTATAAAAGAATGGAAGTGCAAATTTTGTTGAGGTTTCAAAAATAGTATCAAGTAACTCAATTGAATAGCGTCCTGCATCGTAAGCCGGGATATCAAAATCGTAGCCAAATTCAGTTTCTTCTTTTTTATGTGCCTGAATATAAACATAGTGCTCACCTCCCATTACCGGCACTTTAAGTGCGTAAGGATCTGCACCCGGTACCATAGGACCGATAAAAATATTGGGATCTTCACGCTGATCAGCCAGGTCCATATTTTTTGCAGGGGGATTAAAGAGCATATCGCGACCATTCTGTGCAACGAGGTAAGAGTTTTCTCCAAACAATATATTCAGTCTTTCACCAGTTTCAATATTGATACAATAGCCAGGAAACCAGCCCATGCTATGATCGCTAATATAGTTTGGATCATTTTCATTTTCACTGGGGCCAGATCCAATAGTGGCAAAATTGCCATCTTTATCTACAGAGGGAGAAGCACGCAATGCAAAACGATTAACACCTCCCTGGACCAAGTCGTTTTCGATACCCATTTCCAGAACTGGTGTACGGGTCCACTTGGTTTTATCGGGTGTTAAAACAATATCAACGCTGGCAATATCAGCCAGCTTTGAACCTAATTTTGAAATTTTGTCAAATGCCGGACCAAACTCGTTTTGATTGTCACCATCAAATGGTCCTGTATTATTGGCATAAGCTGTCAAACCGTATGGGGTCCATGTGCCATCAATCATCTGCTCATAAACTTCACCCGGATCCCATGGATTGGGTGGTGCGGATTTCGTCATATTCCAGTCGTCATTTGCAGGGCTGCCGTTGTCGTCTGCTTCCTTGTGCGTACCTGAACGAATCCAGTCAAGTGCATTTCCCGGGATATCCTGATCTTCGATTCCGCTTAACCAGCGATTTGAACTATCTGAAAAAACCATATTGGCTTGCAGCAAACCATTGTTGTCGGCCAGTACTTCCCAAAATGATTTATCTTCATTAACCCCACCACTATTAACCCTGACAGTACCAACTTCTATTGGGCCAGGATAAAAGGGTTGTAACACATTTACTGAAAAACCTAAATCAAGATATAATTGTTCATTGTCAACAATAATGGTGGTATCACTTTTTTTTACATTTCCTGTTTCATTGTTAACAATAAACCAGTTGCCAACCATTTTGCTCGTTGTATCACCATCTACTTCAACCCTGCCGGTAACATTATATAATTTCTCAGCAAAAAGTGTATCCATCCACCAGGTATAATTACCGGCTACTACTTGTAGTGGATCGATAATGCTAATGTTTATCGGGCTTCCATTTTTAATATAGTTACCGTTGTAGGCAATCGGGTAATCAGGAGCACCAAACAGGTTGTCGGGTCCAGCGGGGGGTTTAGATAAAATTTCCTCAATGGTTTCATCCGTAAGATCAATATTTAACCCACCATTACCATTACCAGCGGCACGTGTCATTGGAGGACTATCTCCATAGCCTCCGTTTATTACAGTTCCATTTACTATTTTATGAGGCATACCAGAATATGGGACATTTGGAATATTTTTTCTTCCTGATAAATAAGGCTTTGTTTGTCCCTGATAATTATCAGGACCAGGTCCGTAATCAAGGTAGTTGTTATAAGCATAAGCAATGGCCAGGAAATAGTAAACTTTGTTGTTTACCAATCTAACATCTTTTGTAGCAAATGCATCTTGCGTAAGCATAAAGGAGTGTTCAATACCATTATCCCCACCAACAACTTCAACAACCGGTACTGCAGCCCCAATAAAGTCATCCTGATAATAATTTACAATTTTTGTTATACCGTTTTTCTTGTCATACTGAGCAATTACACGCATCAGGTCAACATTGCCAAGGTCACCAATACTTACTTCTTTGTTTTTTAATTGAAAAATCTGGTAACCTTCAAAACGGTATAAAGAGTCGCTGCGTTCATCTGGATTGGCAGGATTTGGTTGAATGATTGTCCGATCGTATTCAACATAAGCCTCCTTATAGTTATTTGATGTTGGTGAGTTTGAAATGTAAATGATAAGTGCCTTATCTAATTCTCTGACTGTTAAATCCGGGGCACTTGGTCCATCAATTACCTTAAAGCAGTTATCAAACAGCGCCTGACATTTATCATCAACAACGCGCAACTTTTCAACTGAAGCAAAGGGACCGCCTGCAGTTGCCCTTGCCCATGGAATACCTACGGTAATGTAGTTTACGGCGCCTGGCATCAATGTAAAAGGGCCTGCCGATTGCATAAAACGACGGTCACCTGGTGGATTTGGTGTTCCGCCATTTCCTGTTTCTTCTGTCCAGTAGAAACCATCCTGGTTAAATCCACCGTTTGGTTGGGCTCCTTGTGTACCCCAGTTGCAGGGATCAGAATCACCTGGGAACATAAAATCACAATCGGGTCCTACAGTTCCTGAACCAGCCACATGTCCGTTGCCACCGTACAACATATTGGTGCCATCTAACCAAATTCCACGTAAATAGTTGTAGTAATCGGGTGCATTACCAGGTTCTCCAATTGTATTACTATTCGAGTTATTATAATAAACAAAACGACGCATTCCGTAACGTTCATCATCAACAATTGTATTTCCAAAGTTTACACCATTGATACTTACATCACACCTTTGCACGAGACTGGTGTCTCCATTAGCGCCATCCACCACAATATCATATTTTGGGTTGTCCAAGCCGTCCGGATCCAGGTATGGTCCCTGGAAAAAGTCAACGCCAATTGCTGGTGGTTGCTCTCCGTATGCCATTACATCGCCACTTCCATCAATGGCGGTTCCGTTATAACAATAGCCAAGTCCACGTCCAACATCACAACCAACAAAATCATCAGATGCGAAACCAAGGTCAGGGTCGACCCAGGGGGAGAAAAAGGTTTTGGTGAGTTCAAATGTTGAGCGGTTAATGATCTCATAACTGTAAAAAGTCATGTCATTGATTACATCGTTGGTTGCGAAGGCGAAGGCCTGTGCGCGAATTTCCATACCAATGGCAGAGCCATCTGTTTCCGTATGGATGTCGCCCTTATCGTTAAAAACCCACCACAAGGTTTGGTCGCCTTTAATTACCTGGTCGGCAAGAATACTGTGTGTAACTGTTCCTTCATATACTTCCTCCATAGTAGGAAGGTCAGTATGGCAAAGTACATCTTTCACATCATAGTAAGGGTAATCACCAACTTCAGGTTCGTAATAACCATCATCATTAACATCATAAAATGGAGCAAGGTAATAGCTCTGTCCTTTAGATACATCGCCATGGGCAGGCCATTTTAGAATTTCCGGCGGGATTGTATAATCATCGCTGGGTTCAAAAGCTCCTGTTTCCGGATTGGTGTGGGACAGAAAATCATCAACTGCCTGGCGGGTAATTTTGAAAAACTTATCGTATTCGGCACAAGTGGCTGCACTAATTGCGGCTGTTCCATCGACAGTAAGTGGACCTGTCCAATAGTCGATACCATTTTGTCTGAATTTTTGAGCAGCCAGTTTTAACTGATTGTTAATGTCGAGTCCGCCAATCCAAAGCGCACCAGCAAATAGGGAAGTAGCTGTTCCGTTTGCCGGGATAAAGTATTTTGCACCAACGCCACCTGGTAAATCCCACCACATGTCGCCTCCGGTGTTAACCCTTCCACGTACATTATTAATATCAAGCCAATCGAAGCCTGCAGCCGGAGCACAGCCTGCTGTTGTTTGCTTTAACTTACTGCTTTTTTTATTATTCCCATACTTATATTCCTCCGCATTTAATTGCGATATAAACAGTGCTGAGATAAAAACAAAGATTAAAGCCCGAGTAATATTATTCATGATCGTTGAAATTTTTCGTAATAATTTTTTCTAATTCTGTAGGTACTTTAGAAGTTAAACATGACACCCAATCGGATTTGCCTTGGCAAACTGTAATTGGATGGGTTGTTCACGAAAATACCATACATATCCCGAAACGACTGTGGATCGAGTTGGTTATTAATTTCACGTTGCCATTCAGGAGCAGATAAATAACCGTCATCATCGGGGTTACCTGTGTATGAATAAACATTAATAACATTTTTGGTGTCTAAGAGGTTGAGTATTTGAAAATAAATATTCATATATGCACGTTTTGCATTGTCACCTTTCGACTTATTGAGTTTAAAATAAATATCCTTATCTATTCTTAAATCAAGACGGAATTGCCAGGGTAATCTAGAACCACCATATGTTCCTTTAAGTAGGTTTGTACCTCCCGAGATGGGTGAGGTAACATTACGTGAAGCGGTATACGGTGTTCCTGATCCACCATTAATTGTTAAACTAGCTCCAGTACTATTTAGCCAGTTAATAGGAGCTTTTCCTTTATTTTCCCTGTTGGTTCTGGGCCCGGTATATTTTTTCCCATCACCCCAACGGTAATCAAAAACAATGTTAAAAGCATGTCTTCTGTCCCAAGGCATAGGGAAAGTCGACCTTAAGTTAGGTAAGCCAGAGGCAATAAGTGAGGCTGCAGTTGTTGTAGACGCTCCTGTTGCATCAGCAAACTGAAGTGTGTAAGAAGCCCTTAATCGCAAATTATTCGTCCGGCGCAGGTCATACTCTAAGGTTAAACCTTTTACTGTACCGAAGTCAATATTGTTATAAGATGTATAATCCTTTGGATAAGCACCATTAAACCTATAAATTTGGGTCATGTCGCGCATTTCCCGGTAAAAAGTTGTAAAGGTAACGGAAGATGTATTTGAAACCTTTTGCGTAAAACCCAATTCGTAATCGATTGTTTTTGTTGGCTTTAAGGATGGGTTATTGATATTATTTCCAATAGAATTAAAGTAATACCATGTAGCGGGGCTGGTGTAGCTATTGCTTGTAGGCCGCTGTGTTAAAATATCGTAATGGGCAAAAAACAAGGCCTCATCCGAAATTGGGAATGAGAATGAAATACGTGGCATGACATTAATCTGCGGATCATAATCTTTAAATGATGACGGTGTAACACGATCTTGATTTGGGTCTACCAGCTTTGGAGAAATACCATTTCCAACATCAAGTACATTTGGGTCACCAATTTCAATACCTTCTGCATTGTACCATATCATACCATCACGGTAACCAACCACTCTGGTTGGGTCCTCTACTTTATCAACATATACAATATAGTCTCCACCAATGTTTGATGGGTGTGAAATTGGTTCGCCGGGCGCACCGTCCAATGAGTTTACCTGGTCAACAGTTTCGGCAGGGTATAATAAAAAAGGGTCGGCAAGAACCTTTTGGTTGGCATCGTAACGGTCGACCCGTACACCAATATTAAAAATCAAATCTTTAAAGGCAAACTGATCTTGAATGTAGCCTGCCATATAAATTGGGCTGAATGCACCTACCGGCCTGGTATAAACACCATTTTCATCTGTGGCCGTCCAGAAATCATCAAAGGATGGTTGTTGGCCTTTTATCATATTTCCCTGATAATCATAACCAGAGTAGTTAACATATGAAGAGCCATTGTTCCACAATTCATCAGCAGAAAACATGCCGATATCGAAACCTTCGTTACCCAAATCCGTGGTGTGCATTACACCATGACCATCATAGTACTCAATTGTATTATTTTCTGAATCATAGGAGTCAATAACAATGTAATCCAATCCATCAACCGGAAGACCAAGTTGTTTCCTCAGGTTAATATCGAACTCCCGTTGGGAAGATTGGTCATATTTTCTTGGATACATAATTGTATCTACTTGTCCATCGTAACTAATCAGGTATGGATTGTCTTTATCTAATTCTTGAATATGGATGTTTGTTAAACCTCTCATCAGGTTCCAAAGTCCGGTTGGCCCATAGTTTGAATAGCGGCTAATTCGTTGTTCGTATTGTAAGCCTATTTTAAGGGCATGGTTTTTAATATCCAAAGAAGCATCGAACCTGATGTTGTATTGGTCGTTATTATAGACACCATATCCACTTTGGTTTGTTCCCGGAGACTGGAACAAACCGTAAATCTGGTCAGGTGTACTGCCGTTGTACAGACCTCCGCCAAGAATAATTTCGTCACGGTTTCTATAATGGCCATCGGGTTGCCCCTCATAAATTTCATAATAGTTGTTTGTGTATTCGGCTACCAACGGATTGGCATTTCTTGGATCCCAGGATGTAAGTGTGTCAAAATCCCAGGAATTAAGTAACCAAACATTGTTGTAAGGGTGTCCGTTAACTGTATCGCTTCCTAATTCAAAAGTTGGAATTTTATGAGAAGTAAATTTACCAATGTAACCATAATCAAATAAATTACTACCATGATTTGGATCTCCAAATTCACCTTTGTTCTTGGTATAGTCAAACTGAATGGCATAATAAAAGTTTTTAAATGCCGACGTGCTGCCCTCGGCAACCGGAAAGCGTTGTGTAAACTTGATGTAACCACGAATACTTTCATCGGTACGTACCTGATTTTTATTGTAATTGGCGATTGTACTTCTATAATTGTACATGTTCCGGTGATTGTAGATATAACTTCCGCCAATTGTAAGGTTAATTGTTTCTGTTGTACGAATATTGATATTTGCCAACACATTATAGGTTTGACGAGCTGTATTGTTACTTGTATTAATATGTTGAAAGTCGTCGTTTCTAAGATATTCGGCATTCAAAAAAGTACCTGTTCCTGATCCGGATGGTCTGAGTGGATTTTGCTCAATTGATGACAGAACATCATCTTTGGTAGTTAAGTAACCATTTGAAGCTGGTCGTCCGTCCTTATTAAAATTACCTTCAGCAGCTATAAAATAACCAAGCAATGCAGTATTGTTTTTGTTTTTCCCTTTGATTAATGGCCCCATTAGGTTAAAAGCAGCACGGTTGTGCCCGTAGGAGTCAAGAAATTGCGAGCTTTCTAATTCAAAACCTGCACCAAACTGTCGTGCTGGTCCTTTTGTAGTAATATTGATAACACCTGATGTTGCATCACCATAACGGGCTGGTACACCACCTAGTATTACGTCAACCTGTTGGATAGCAGCTTGGGGTATATTTGTCATTCCCATAACACGTACACCGTCAATATAGGTTGCTGTTTGGTCACCACGTGCACCCCTGACACTTCCGCGTTCACCATCTTCTGAAAACACACCACCTACTGTTGTAGCCACAGATTCGGCACTCCTGTTCGGCATTTTTGCAATTTCCTCGGCGGTAACGGTTGCGCCACTTACAGTCTTGTCTTTGTCAATCAAGGGGACAACATATTCTGTGATTTCTACTTCCTCTAACATCTCCGCAGTAGCAGTCAGTTGAACATCAAACATTCGGATTTTATCCGCGCCGATTACGATTCCCTGCGTAATACTGGTTTTATAGCCAACAAATGTGGCTTTTAAATCATAAGTTCCGGGAGGAATTGGCTTGATGGTGTAGTTACCATCAAAGTCGGAAGTAGCACCTCCAACCATCGATCCTTTATTTTCGAGCACGATATTCGCAAATGGAATCGGCTCCTTGGTGTCTTTGTCAAAGATCTTTCCTTTAATGGCGCCCTGTTGGGCAATTACTACAAGACCAGTAGCAAGAAAAAAACCAAGGGTGAGGAGTAAGTTTCTAATCATACCTACAAATTTATATTCAAAATTTTGCTTTATTTCAACATAAAAAATTGGGTAAATGTACTAATAAATAGCAATACCCATTAACATTTTTTAACACCATTATTTATCAGAAATACCGGCTATTTAGTAATTCTGAATAAATCACTGCTTTCCGAAGATTGAACCGTGGAGTTTTACTTTTTTTAGGAGAGATTTTTAGTTCAGTTTTAAGCTTGGTTTTGGTTTCGGGCTTTTTTCTATAGACGTCAGAAGCAGCATTATAGTTGCTTTCTTCGTAAATATCATCGTAAGAAAAAACTTCAGTATCTTTTTTTTCTTCAAATTCAATGTCTTCTGATGTGGCTTCGTAAACAATGGGTTCGGGTTGAACAGGAGCTTCTTTTTCCAGAAACTCATCCATTAGGTTTTCCAGCACCGACTTTTTCTTTACCTTTTCATTGGGACTATTTTGTAATTTCTTTTTTTGTACTCCTTTATATATAGAGTATGCAACCCAGATTAATCCCACCAGGATATAAAAAAAATCTTCGAATGACCCTTTAACCAACATCTGTATAAACACTCAAATTTGAAGGTCTAAAAGTAAAGATTTAATTTTATACAGCGGACAGCAGAAAGAATATTTGGGAGCACTTTTGTTGACAAGTCTCAATTGTAAAGCTACCTTTCTGATATTCAATCTCTCAAGCTAATTTTGAATGGTTTTAAATTGTCATTGGAGGTGAAAATAAGTCCTTGATGCCAATTACTGGCATCAGTATTTTTTTTCAGATTTGGCGAAATAATCAAAGGAGAAATCTAAAAAAGCATTATTTCTTTCCAATTTTAAGTAGCGCAAAAACTTCAAAGGTGGTAAAAGCAAAATAATAGACAAAAAAAGTAAGGATGAAAGAAACAGCGCCGGAACGATTGAGATAAGCATACACAAAAATAATAATACCATAAAATAGTAATTTACTAAAATTTACCAGCATAACTGCATTGGTGAATTGACTGGTTCTTTTTTTCATTGATTTTTCGAGTGCAAGAAAAATAATAAGTGTAGTACTGAAAAGAAAAAGAAGAATATACGGAAAAGCACGGCTGATAGGAAGCTTTGGAACACCATAAAAGATAGCAGTGCTTGCGAGTCCCAATACGATAGCCAGCACACTAAGTTTTAAGGTAAAATTTTGCATTGGATTGTTTTATTTCTGTTTAAAAATTTCGCGCACCCCATAAATTATTGCTGCAACTACTGCCAGGATAGTTAATACAAGTGTAAAAACAGGAAAGCCCCATTGCAACCACTCATCGAGTTCTTTTCCTCCAAAGGCTCCGGCAATAATAATTACAACCATTTGCAGTGCCAATGAGGAATATTTGGCATAAAACTTTAAGGGGCTATCTTTGTTGTTTTCCTCCATTTATTTTTTCATCTCCAGCGGCTGTTTTTTATTTGTGGTCATCAGACACGATCCCGTGAACAAGGCCCCTGGCTCGATAGATAATTTATTGGTTGTTATTTCCCCTTCAAAGTTTGAAGTTGCTTTTAACAGGGTGAGTTCACCCACTTCCATTTTACCTTTTACTTTTCCGCAAATGTCAGCATTATGGCAGTATATCTGGCCATCAATTTTCCCGGTCTCGCCAACTACAATTTTTCCTTTGGCTTTAACTGTTCCTGTTAGAATGCCCTCAATTCGAAAGTCACCATCCGACTCAATATCTCCATTAATAACAGTACCAAATGCAACGATGTTTCTTGCTGGACCATCGCCATTTATTGGGGTATTACTTTTTCTCATTTTTATAAGTTTTTTGGTAAAACTCCATGTAATCTTTCAAGTCTTTTTCTTTATAAAATGCAGGATAGTTCTTGATGGAAATACTCGCAACATCAAAGAGTTTGTTATCCATCCCCGAAAGTACATATTCATCATTTAGCAATGCCATTGCAAAATCTTCTGCTTCTCCGGCATCGTCAAAGTTACCGATGGTAATTATAGTTCGCTGGTTATCCAGCATCAAACTTTTTATACGTAATCTTGCAAGGCGAAAGTATTTGTTTTTGAAGTCAGATATCCTGACCTTTAATGGTTCAATTTTAACATCAGCAGAAACAAGCACCATCATTACCAGATGTAGCTCGTTGGGTTGGTAAACATACAATGAGCTACTCTTGCTGCCTTGTGTTTCCTGGCCTTCCTCAAGGGGTTCTCCAATTCCATATTCTGATTGTAAAACACGCAATACTGCTTTTGCCCTGGGAATTATGGGACTTGAAGGATATTCCTGGATTAATGTATTAATGGCAACATACATGGAATCGGGTACATCTACTTTGCCAATTGATATTGCACGCAAATACATAAATTTTGGTATCATGGCCGTATCACCCGGATATTGCTTGAAGCTTTTGTTGGCATAAGAAATTACACGGTAATATTGTTCGCGCTTATAAGCTTTATAGGTTTTTTCGTAGAGTTTGGATGCCAGACTTTTTTGCTCGCTCAGTTTAATAAAGTAATCGGGGTCAAGAATAACTTTGGCATAATCACTATCCGGGAAATTTCCAACAATAAGACTTCTGTAATAGGCAGTTTTTTCCGCATTTCCCAGGTCGCTGTATATGTTGTACAATGAATACCATGTTTCGAGTCTGTACTTATTGTCAGGGTATCTTTCCATGAATTCCAGATAAGTTTCTTCGGCATTCAAGGTGTCTTTTAATTCTTCCAGGTACAAAAACCCCAATTTATTGTAAGCTTCAATAATCATTTCTGTTGAAGCCAACATTTCTTCTTCTGTTCGTGGAATATCTACAAGGTAAAAATCACGTTTTTCAGGATTGGTGGGTACGGTATCTGCTATTTGTACAGAATCGTTAACAATAGGATTTCCATCCTCGTCCAATGCAATATCTTCTTCAAAGGTATCTATTACCATTCGTTTGTCGATCAGTCGCCAGTTGTCTTCCAGTTTTCTGTTTCCCCACTTTTTAATAAAATTGGAATAGCCAAAACTCAGGGAAGTTGGATTGTAAAAATACCATTTTCCACTACTGCCCAATGCCTGATTGTTGTTTCTCCCCTGGTTCATGGCCACAAGATTTTTGTTACCACCTGCTTCGGCCAATTCTCTTGCTTCAGCCTCCTCCCTTTTTTTTTCTTCGCGGTAGTCTTTAATTATCTCATCAATTATGGCGTACAATTCTCCTTCACTCAAACTTGCCAAATGTTGAAGGCTATCTTGTGTTTGAATAGTTTGAACATGTACTACAAGTTCAGATAATACACTGGTTTTATTTTTAATAGCATCGTAATTGGGGTAATCTTTGGGTAAAACACTCCCGGCAGTGTCATAATAAGCCTGGGAGAGTAGATAATCCCCCTTGTCGAAATAAATATCGGCCACTGCCAAAGCTGAAGTTGCCTTTTGGTAAGCATCAAGTTTACTAACGCTTACTGATTTTCGATAATAGGAAATAGCCAGTGTATCGTTCTGATCTTTCCAGGCTATCTCGGCAAGGGCATAATAGATTTGGTCAAGAAATTCTTTGTTTTTGGCATCTTTAGCCATTTTGTGCAGTACTTTGTTGATGTACTTGCTGTCTCCGGTTCCTTCATCGTAGCATTGTGCCATATTGATACGTGCTTCGAAGGCCATTTTGTAATCGGGATTTCGCTTTATTACCTTGTTGTAGTATCTGGTGGCAAAATCCAGATCGCCTGATTGTTGATTGATTTGTCCCAGGATAAATTCGGCACGTGTCAATACAAATTTTGTATTCCCTAATTCTAATCCACGCTCCAGATAGGGGTAGGCAGCATCGTAATTTTCCTGTTTAATAAAAAAATCGGCGTACACCAATGGGAGGTCTTTTTCGATACTTTTTGGTAAGTCTTTTCCTTCTTGCTGATCAACAACCAACAAATTAAGTGCAGCTTCAGCTTTTTCAAAACGTTCGGTTTGAATGTAAGTTTTGGCCAGCCACAAATAACCTTCGTAATGAATGGGTTTGTCAATATATTCTTTGGCTATGTAATCGAAAACCCGTCGGGCACTTATGTAATCATGCTTAAAAAAATGCGCTTTCCCCATCATCATATAGCTGTCGTCAATCCATTTCACATATTCTTTCCCTCCAAAATACATGGAGTGGCGCTGAATAGCAATGGAGGCTTTTTCGATGGTGCGATCCATCTTTGGATTCAATGATTGGGCTTCCTGTTTGGTTCCGTAATTATAGACTGGAAGTACTTTATTGTAGTTTTCTTTAACAGATTTTTTAAAGCTTTCTATTCCTTCCTGCATACTCACATCCCCGTTCCACCATACATTGTAGTGGCAGGTCATATTATGATAGGCACGTCGCATGCCCGTGTTTTTTTTTGTAGAACAGGAAACTGCACCCAACAGCATTAACAAAACTGTAATGGAAAGAAAAACCTTATGTAACTTTTGGTGTATCAAAAGAATATTTTTCAGTATAACTATTTTTCAATAAAAATATTACAAATTAGCATGGCAAAAATAAGGCGTGTTCAGTAATAAACAACAATGTATTGCAATAAAATTGAAAGCAAGCTTTTTGTCAGAACAAAAGTACTTTTTAAAAATAGTCTTTCTTATGGGAATAATCAACCATTTGGCAATTTGCAATACCTTTGCAAATTAATTATTTGGCATGGCTAAAAGCAGGAGTGGTGAGAAATGGTATAGGAAACTCAGGAATAAATATCGCCTGGCAGTTTTTAATGACCAGACCTTTGAGGAACGTTTTTCGTTTAGGCTTACCCGTCTAAATGTGATTACGGTATTTCTTAGCCTGAGCATTATTTTTATTATTCTTACATTTTTTATTATTGCAAATACACCTATTAAAGAGTACATTCCCGGATACCCAAATATTGACCAACGGAAACAACTCTATTATTTAAACATTACAGCCGATTCGTTGTTGAATGACATCCGTCAAAAAAACCTGTATATCCAAAATATCAAGAACATTATTGAAAATCGGGAAATGATTGAAGATTCAGGTGATTTGCCCATGCCCAAGCTCGCTTATGATACAGTTACACTCTTAAAGTCTGTTGAAGACAGTTTATTACGTGCTGAGTTCGAAAGCCAAAACATGTATAATTTGTATTTTAATGAACACGGGCAGAACCGTGAAACGTCGCGTTCTTCCATTCGAAGTTTTAATTTTTTTGCTCCTATTAAAGGTGTTATTACTGCGAAATTTAATCTATCGGAAAAGCATTTTGGGACTGATATTGTGACATCGCACAACGAGGCAGTAAAAGCTACCCTGGATGGTACCGTTATTTTTACAGACTGGACACTTGAAACCGGTCATGTTATTGCTATTCAGCATGCACGCAACCTGATTAGTTTTTACAAGCACAATTCGGTCTTATTGAAAAAACAAGGAGAGCATGTTAATGCGGGTGATCCAATTGCTATTTCAGGAGAGTCGGGAGAACTTCTTAGTGGCCCACATCTGCATTTTGAACTCTGGTATAATGGCGCACCAATTAACCCTGAGGAGTATATTATTTTTGATTGATTACCCCACCCCAAGCCTCCCACGTGGGGAGGGAGTTGGGTTATTTTAAAAAGAATGAGAAAACAAATTGCCATACTTGGCTCAACAGGTTCTATCGGAACCAAAACTTTGGATGTTGTCAGGAACCACAATGAACATTTTGGTGTTGAAGTACTGACTGCTTTTAATAATGCTGATTTACTTATCAATCAGGCTGTTGAACACAAACCCAATGTTGTTGTTATCGGGAACGATGAACACTACACAAAAGTTTTTGATGCCCTCGACCCACTTGATATAAAAGTGTATGCTGGAAGCAAGGCCATCGAGCAGGTATTGGAGATGGAAAGCATCGAGCAGGTAGTGTTGGGCATCGGTGGATTTAGTGGTTTAGCACCTTTGCTTTCTGCTTTGCGCAATAAAAAAAGGGTGGCACTGGCAAACAAGGAAAGCCTGGTTGTTGCCGGGGAACTTGTTTCTAAAACTGCACTGGAGAATAGCACACCTATTATTCCTGTCGATTCGGAGCATTCCGCTATTTTTCAGTGCTTGATGGGCGAAGGCAATAATCCGATTGACAAAATTGTGCTGACAGCTTCGGGCGGGCCTTTTAGGGGAATGAGCGAAAAAATGTTGGAGCAGGTCAAACCGTCAGATGCCCTGAAACATCCGGTTTGGAAAATGGGGAATAAAGTAACCATTGATTCTGCCACACTCATGAACAAAGGCCTCGAAGCCATTGAAGCCCACTGGCTGTTTAACGTCAGCCCATCAAAAATTGAGGTGATTATTCATCCGCAAGCCATTATTCATTCCATGGTTTATTTTGCTGATGGCATTGTAAAAGCACAACTGGGAACACCTGATATGTTTGTCCCCATACAGTTTGCACTCAGCTATCCTGATCGCCTTCCAAATAAGCTTCCGCCTCTTGATTTACTGCAATTGAAACAACTTGATTTTGAAGCTCCCGATATTAAAAATTTTCGTAATCTTGCGCTCGCTTTTGAAGCGCTTGAAAAAGGGGGAAATATGCCTTGTATCCTGAACGCTGCCAACGAAATAGCTGTTCAGGCTTTTTTAACCGAACGAATTGGTTTTAACCAAATTCCAGAAGTTATTGAAAAAAGCATGCAGACTTCAACTTTTATCCAAAAGCCAACGCTGGAAGATTATATAGAAACAGACAGGGAAACGCGCGAAAAAGTGGAAAAATCATTAAAAAAATCTGAGTAAACAAACATGGAAATTCTAATAAAAATATTACAACTGTTATTGAGCCTTTCAATATTGGTTATCATTCACGAGTTCGGGCACTTTGCAGCAGCAAAAATATTCAAGACCCGGGTGGAAAAATTCTACCTTTTCTTTAATCCGTGGTTCTCTATTTTTAAATTCAATTACAAAGGTACCGAATACGGATTGGGCTGGTTGCCATTGGGAGGTTACGTAAAAATCTCGGGGATGATTGACGAGTCGATGGACAAAGAGCAAATGGCAAAACCACCACAGCCCTGGGAATTCCGTTCGAAACCGGCCTGGCAACGACTCATTATTATGCTTGGGGGTGTGTTTATGAATGTGGTGCTTGCCATTGTTATTTATATCGGAATCCTCAGTTATTACGGCGAAGAATATCTGCCGACTTCCGAAGCCAATAAATATGGAATTAGTGTGGACAGCCTGGCCATGAGCATGGGATTTCAAAATGGCGATAAAATAGTTTCGATTGATGGAGTTTATGTGGAAGACTTTCAGAAGATACCTGTAAGCATTATTCTTAACGAAGCCCAATCGGCACAAGTTATCCGCAATGGTAAACAGAAAAATATCAATTTTCCTGAAGGCAGCCTGAGCAAACTGGTCAAACACAAATCGCCGGAATTTATTTCTGTTCGCTTTCCCTTTGTAGTAGCAAAATTCGCGAAAGGTTCTGTTGCAGCTGAATCGGGAATGGAAATTGGCGATACAGTAATTGGTATTAACGGTAAATCGTTAAAGTATTTTTCTGAATTTAGAAAGGAAATTCAGCAACATAAAAACGAAAGTGTTGTAATTGATACAAAACGCGGAAATGATACACTACAATTAGCCATGCAATTGGATGAAAATGGCCTGATTGGTGTTTATCCGCAAGGAGACATGGAAGCCTTTTTTGACCTGAATAAAAAACAGTACACCATT
>QMPA01000027.1 GCA_003650365.1 Bacteroidota bacterium
ACCCGGGGAAAAAAAGCGATAAACCGTTTTGGCGTGATTTTCGAAGCCTGCCCTGAGCTTGTCGAAGGGAAGCCGAAAATCATGACAAAACACACAAGGGCGTAAATCAACAGCTTACAAAACTATAAACAGATGAAAAAAATAGTATTTGCAACAAACAACGCGCACAAACTGGAAGAGCTGAGAAATATTTTGTCAGGGAAATACCAGGTTCTTGCATTGTCCGATATTGGTTTTCATGAAGATATTCCCGAAACAGGAGAAACATTGGCGGAGAATGCAACTATAAAATCGCAGCATATTTTTGAGAAATTTCATATTGACTGTTTTAGTGACGACACCGGTTTGGAGGTGGATGCACTCGGTGGCAAACCGGGAGTTTACTCGGCACGCTTTGCCGGTGAAAACAGTACTTATGCGCAAAATGTTGACAAACTATTGCTCGAATTGAAAAATACAGCAAACAGAACAGCCTGTTTCAAAACTGTTATTTCCTTAATTCTCGATGGAAATGAATACCAATTCGAGGGTAGTGTTGAAGGTGTAATCACAAAAGAAAAGCATGGCGAAAAAGGTTTCGGCTACGATCCCGTTTTTCTTCCGGATGGCTACAAGGAAACATTTGCCGAAATGCCCGCAACATTAAAAAACAGCATCAGCCATAGGGGAAAGGCTGTTGCCAAGTTGGTTGATTTTCTGAAAAGTCATTGACAACCTTCCAGCGTCTGCAAGACCTGGAAGCGTTGTTTTTCATGATGTTCTTTGATTTGACTCTTCCAGGTCCCGATAGCTATCGGGATCGCACACTCGAAGGTATTGACTTCCCATCCTACTTATTTTCAATAAGCTTTTCGGCAAGTTTTGTCAAGTCCTTGTCGTGTTTAATGGCAGATTTTTCTCCTGCTACTTTCAGGGCTTTTAAGTTTTCCATCGAAGCATCATCCATGTCAGCATTGGCATTTCCCAATTCAGGGCTTATCCGAAGATATTGTTCCGGTGTCCCTACAGCATCGTAAATTTGCTTTAACTGGTAGTCAACAGTCTCGGCCACTCCCGACATCATGATATCAATAATTGGTTTTATCCATTGCACCATGCCCCAATCTTTGGCATCTTGGTAATAATAGGGTTTGCTTGTGGTACCTGTGCCCAGAGAAAAAATCAACATATTTTTTGCAGATGGTTTTTGTCGAAACTTATCAAATTTTAATTTCCTGGCTTCTGCATAAGCACACAATGTGGGGTTATTTACAAAAACACCACCATCAATTAAGGGGTAAGTAATATTGCTGAGCGATTTTATTTTGGCCACTTCAAAATAAGTTGGGGCTGCCGATGTTGCTCTTGCCACTTCCCTTACCAGGTAATTGTGTTCGTTGGTATTGGCATCGTGTTGGGTAAAAAAGTGGGCTTTCCTGCGTTTGATATCATAGGACGAAACAAGGCAGGGTTTGATGAGTTCGCTGAGTTTTAACTCACCCATATAATCATTAAGGGCATCCTCCAATTCATCGGCAGCATATTTTTCGTCAATCACACCACCTGCAGATTTAATTTTGTGCCAGAATGAAATATCGAATATTTCATCACCCCGCTCCAAATAGAGATCTACCGCTTCTTTTGCCGAAAAGCGTGGTTTTTTCGAACCGGCTTTCTCCGGGCTCAGGTAAATACAAGCGAGAATTCCACCAGTACTTGTACCTGCGATCATGTCGAAATAATCGGCGATTTTCCCTTTGGGATTATTGTCCAATTGCTGTAACTTTTTTTCCAGTGCGACCAGAATTTGTCCGGGAATAATACCCCTAATCCCTCCACCATCAATGGAAAGGATGCGCGTTAGTTTACTGTTTGTTGCCATTGTTTTTCTTTTAGAAGTTATAAATGAACAGTAAAGGTAATACGAAAAAAGTGAAGAGCTACGGAATGCTGGTGTTAATTTTTTGTTAATGCTTGGAACAAATAATTGAAATGCAAGCGATCACCCCTTTTTTAACATCCCTTCAACCGCAATTGTAAATAATTCCTGAATACTCATTCCGAAAGCTTCGGCTTGTTGAGGGATGATACTGGCTTCGGTCATGCCCGGAATGGCATTTACTTCCAGAAAATAAATTCCGGTTTTTGTCAGGATGTAATCAAAACGTACAAAACCTTTGCAATCCATTTGCCGGTAAAGAAATGAAGAAGTTGCTTTGATGTCCAATTCTACTTCTACTGGAGTGTTGGCAGGGGTTACTTCATGGGCCAGTCCCTTTGTGTATTTAGCTTCATAGTCAAAAAAATCATTCTTGCTGATAATTTCTGTCAGGGGGAAAACGATCAGATCTTTTCCTTTTTCAATCAGACCACAGGCTATTTCCCTGCCATCAATAAATGATTCAATCAGGATGCGGTCATCTTCTTTAAAGGCAGTTTTAATGGCTTCATCCAATTCCTCAGTTTTATTCACCTTTGAAATCCCGACACTGGAACCACTGCCGACCGGTTTAACAAAGACTGGCAAGCCCAAAGCATCGATAATTGTTTTTTTCTCATAAGCATCCCCTTTTCGCAGGGAAAGTGAATCGGCCACAGTTACGCCCATCGATCTGACAAAATGGTTGCAGAAAAACTTATTGAAACTCAAAGCTGCCGATGTAACACCGGATGATGTATAAGGAATATTGAGTAAATCGAAGTAAGCCTGTAATTTCCCATCTTCACCGGGTGTCCCATGAATGGCATTGAAAACGCCATCAAACTTAATAATTACGCTATCAATATTTAGGCTGAAATCAGCTTTGTCAATCTCATATTTTTCACCATCCCTGCTTTCAAAATACCAGTTAGTTTTGCTGATAACAATCCGGTATCCTTTGTATTTATTTCGGTCGAGGTGTTTCTCTACAACTTTTCCGCTCTGAATAGAGATATCGTACTCTCCTGAATATCCTCCACAAACAATGGCTATATTTTTCATGTTTTTCAATCTTGTATTTAGCGTTCCTGTTTTCTGTACGTCATTGTCTGTTTTTTCCTTTTCCGTACAACAAAGGGGCTGACAATAATTTTTACCTTTGTCGGCAATAAATGCAATATATTTTGTCAAACAAAGTTACTTCTTTGTGTTTTATTTTTAAAAACTTCAAAGCACTAAAATAACAACAAATGGGCTTCTTTTATTTTCTGGGTCGAAAGAAATTCTATCTGCATTTTCTCATTGCGATTGTTTTAGTTATTGTTTTGTTATGGGCAGTACTTATGTCGTTGGATGTGTTTACAAGGCATGGCGATGTATATATTGTTCCCGACTTTAAGGGAAAAACTGTCCAACAATTGCTTACCGATAATTACGATGACTTTTTCGATTTACAAGTAATCGATTCTACTTACGACAAGAGGAATAAAAAGGGAAGCATTATTATGCAAAATCCATTGGCCGGGGCAAAAGTGAAACAAGGCCGGAATATTTACCTGACGATTGTAGCACAAACACCGGAAAAAGTACCAATGCCCGATTTGAAGAACCTGTCGCTCAGACAGGCACTCGTTACGCTGGAGGCCAGCGGTTTGCAAACAGGTTTTTTAGAGTATGTCGATTACTTTGCGCGAAATGCTATTGTCGATCAGTTGATTAACGATGAACCAATCGAGACAGGGACAGAGATTGCTAAAGCCACAGCAATCGACCTGATGATTGGCAAAGGAAATGTAGAAGCAAAAGTTCCGCTTCCTTTACTTATTTCAATGACGCCCGATGAAGCCAAAAGAACACTGCACTTTGCATCGCTGAATATTGGAAGAGAGTATTATCTTGATGGAAATAATCCGGAACATGCCCGTGTTTATAAAACAAATCCTGAAGCATTAACAAAAGAAATGCTTAACCTGGGACAAAAAGTAAATGTTTGGTACCGATCCGATGAACAGTTTGAATTTGAAAGTTACCGGAAACAATTTATGCAGGATACAGTTGCTATTGATACAACAATGAAAAAATTTAGAATTATTGAAGATGACACCTTCTAAATATTTACTTGCTTTTGTTCTCGTTTTACTTGCTGCTTCTGCAATGGCGCAGGAAATTGTTTCGGGATTAAGCATTAACGAAGCGGTTTATCAAGCGTCTGTCAGGATTGCCGAACAGGAAAAAATAAACGGTTTTTCACAGACGAACACATCGGCGATTACCTTGCCTTTTTTTGAAGACTTCACAACTTCCCACATATATCCTGATGAAAAGAAATGGCAAGAAAAAGCTGTTTTTGTTAATGAAAATTTCCCCTATTTCGCAACCAATATCGGGGTGGCAACTTTTGATGCATTAGACAGCACAGGTAAAATCTATGCCAATGCTGATTGGGTTCCTTTCGAGGCTGATGTAATGACATCCAATGCCATCCGCTTAGATTCGATTTTTGATCCTGTTGTGCGCTCGCTAAGCCCTGCCGATTCGCTTTACCTTAGTTTTTTCTACCAACCACAGGGCTATGGCCGAAAGCCTGAATCCCACGATACGCTTCTTTTGGAATTCAGTTATTTGGGCGATACGGCTTTTGCTTATTACGATACCGTTTTGGTCCCCCTCAATGAAATCCTGTCCAGTCCTCTGGATACAATTCGCTCAGGCGATACAATCCGGGCTCCTGAAGCTTATGGTTGCGACACGGCATTGTACAGAATCAGTTTTGATACTTATGATTGGGATGATTGGATTTGGTTGCCCTGCGACTCTGTGATGCTTCCTACTACAGAATGGGACAAAGTGTGGCAGGTAGAAGGCCTTTCATTGGAAGAATTTCTTCAGGAAAATGAACGCTATTTTGTGCAAGTGATGCTTCCCGTTTTAGATCCGAAATACTTTTACGATGCATTTCATTTTCGCTTTAGAAATTATGCCAGTATTGCCAACGATGTCATTCCTTCGTTTCGCAGCAATGACGATCAATGGAACGTAGATTATATTTACCTTAATTACAATCGCGACCAAAATGATACCACATATAAAGTACTTACGTTTTCGCAAAGAGCGCCTTCTTTTCTAAAAGACTACCAGGTTATTCCTTATAAGCAATACCTTGCCGACCCTTATAATTCTATTCGAGACGATTTCCCTATGTATATTGCCAATCTCGATAAGCCGAGTGAAACGCATGATGCCAGTTATATGTACACTGTTGAGCAGATTAATGGTGGTTTTAATTATCGCTACGATGGAGGTGTCTGTAACCTGGTTCCATTTTATCCGGGAAATAACTTTCAGAATATCAACAGCTGTCCGGAACATGCTCAACCACCGGTTCAATCTTTGTTCCCAATAGATTTTGACAAGGATACAGTTTCCTTTATGATTAAGCATTATATAAGCGATTCGTCTGATGTAAATATTATTGTCGATTCGGCAATTTATCAGCAGGGATTTTATAACTATTTTGCTTACGATGATGGTACGCCTGAAGCCGGTTATGGTATCGAAACTGCTGGCGCCATGATGGCATATCGTTTTAATATGAACCTGCCCGATACACTTTTTGGGATTCAAATGTATTTTAACCGAACAGGGAATAATGCCAATGAATTGCCTTTCGATTTGATGGTTTGGAAAGACAATAATGGGAGGCCTGGCGAGATTTCTTATGTAATGGAAGATCAGGAGGTAAAGTGGGAGGATAAGGGTCTCTACCGTTTTTATTCGTATTTGTTTGAAGAACCATTTGTAGTAACAGGTACTTTTTATGTGGGCTGGATGCAGTACGAAAACGGAAGTTTAAATATTGGTTTTGATGCCAATAACGACAATGCCAGTAATATTATGTATTTCGCCGAGGGTGAATGGTATACAAGTAACAGAAGCGGGTCTTTGTTAATCAGGCCCATTGTGGGTAGCAGTCTTATTTTGGGGGAGGAAGAAGTTGTGCATTCAGTGACAGATAAACTGAATATTTACCCAAATCCTTCACGTGACTATTTTATTTTGGGGCAGCCCGAAATTGCGAACGATCCACACAACATTATTTCCATTTATAATATTTACGGGCAGTTTGTTCGCCGGCAAAAAGGTGTACGAGAAATTGATGTAAGTAGTTTATCACCGGGTATGTATGTAGTAAGGGTAGAAAGTAAAAATAAAATGTATACGGCAAAGCTGCTGATAAACCGCTAAGAATGGAGATGAAAGCAGAAATTAAAGAGGAGAGTTCAGAGCTGTTTGAGCACCACCGGATTGTTGTTGATCCCGGACAAGAGCCGCTGCGTATTGATAAGTTTCTTTTCAACCGCATCGAAAATGTTTCGCGCAACAAAGTACAGCAGGCAGCAAAGGCTGGTAATGTTTTGGTAAACGAAAAAGCAGTAAAAGCCAATTACAATGTCCGTCCGAATGATGTAATTTCGGTGGTCATGGCTTATCCGCCACGCGAGGTGGAGATACTCCCTGAAGATATACCCCTAAATATTGTTTACGAAGACGATGATGTAATCGTCATCAACAAACAAGCAGGCATGGTTGTTCATCCGGGTCATGGCAATTATACCGGTACAATGCTGAATGCATTGATGCATTATTTCCGAACGACAAAGGCCAAAGTAGAGAATGGTTTTGGCTACCTTGTACACCGCATTGACAAAGATACCAGTGGATTGATAATGGTTGCAAAAAATGAAAATGCGCAAACCAAACTAGCCAAACAGTTTTTTGATCATACTGTCGAACGGGCATACCGGGCATTGGTTTGGGGGCAGCCGGAAAATGAATCGGGAACGATTAGCGGACATATTGGTCGCAGTTTAAAAGACCGCCGTGTGATGACTGTATTTCCTGATGGGGATTATGGAAAGGAAGCCGTATCGCATTATACAACAGTTAAAAAGTTTGGCTACGTTACACTGGTAGAATGCCGCCTGGAAACGGGAAGAACCCACCAGATCAGGGCGCATTTTAAATTCATTGGTCATCCGCTTTTTAACGATGAACGTTATGGTGGCAACCAAATCCTTAAGGGGACTACTTTTACAAAGTACGAGCAATTTGTTCAAAATTGTTTTAAGATAATTCCCCGGCAGGCTTTGCATGCCCGCACCTTGGGATTTGTCCATCCTTCCAGCGGAAAAAATATGACATTCACATCCGACTTTCCAGATGATATGGAGCAGGTGCTCGATAAATGGGAAAAGTATACCTACCAACGAGAGCTGGAAGAGTAGTAGAAGAAAATACCAACATCAGTTGAGGAACTATTTTTGTAGTAACCTGAGTTCGATTTAAGACAGACTATCTATAAATCAGGTTTGCAAATACTTACCGAATATTGCCTTGGTGCTTCTTCGTGTCTTACTGTCTTTGTGGCTAAAAAAATCTGCCACGATTCCGATAGCTATCGGAACAAAGACACCAAGAAAAACACTAAGAAATGATTATGAAAATATAAGCTATTCTAAATCAGGTATTGTTACATCGAACTCAGGTTAGTAGCAACTATTTCGAAACAATCACTTTCAATACCTGTGTCTTACCACTTTGGATAAGTCTTATTAAGTACATTCCGCGCCTTTGTTGGCTCAGGTCGAGAACAATGGCCGATTCATCATCAGTTGGCTGTACAAAGAAATTGATATTTCGTCCCGTAATGTCGTAAACAAATAGTTGAAGTTCTTCAAGATTAGCACCTTCTTTACCAAACGAAATTGTTATTTTTCCTGTAGAAGGATTGGGGTAAATTTTTGGCAATACCTGGATGTAAGCCTTTTTGAGTTTGGAATTGGACTTGCCGGCACCGCTTACTGTAAATTTTACATCAAAGTTTCCGGAAGCTGTGTAGCGGATAAGTGGGGGATTTTCGCCTGAAAAAGTAGATGGCTCGCCTCCAGGAAAAAGCCACTCATATTTATTGATGTTCCCGGAAGAGAGATTTGTAAACTGAACACTTTCCCCCATATTGATATTTCTGGTATCGGCACTAAAATCAGCATAAAAATCTGTTGAATCGAAGTCTGAACCTTTTAAAAATGATGTGCCAATATTTTTGGGGTCGAGCCAGTATTTTAATTGCCGGGTCGAGTCACTTCCATTTGATTCCCAAGAATAGCTAAACTTTCCATAATAATCTGGCAGGTCTGGCGAATTGCAGGAAGCCTGACCTCCGGTAAGACCTCCGATAATATTTCCTGATGGATTAAAAAGGGGAGAGCCCGAAGAACCGCCTTCGGTTACGCCATAATTGCTTTGGGTAATTGCCCAGTTCACTTTCCAGTAAATTCCATTCTCGTTAGGAGTAGGATTATTGTAGCGTACTGAAACGATGGCTTCAGTATAAGTTGAAATCATTTTGATGTCGCCCTCAGGATGATGGATGCAAACACCATTTTGGGAAGCTTCATCAGTGCGATCCCATCCATTGTACCAAGGATAAAAGTCTTCAGGCATTTCATCAGTAAGCAATAGCAATTTAAAATCGGAGCCCGAACTGGTACTGTTTGGGGCTTTGGCAAGAAGTTTTGATCCTGTAAGTTTTACGCTTTCTGGTTCCGGAACTGGTATGTCACAATCGGGCGATTCGAAATCAAAATAAAATTTCCAGGCTGCATAGTCTGTTTCATTTGCCGATTGACCGCAGTGATTGGCTGTTAAAAAGTAGGGCGTTTTGTCATTGTTGGTATTGTTAACCAGGGAGCCGGTACACCACCAAAGACTACTTCCTGCTTTAACCAATATCCGGGCAACACCTCTTTTCTCATTTTGCCAGTCGTTACCCTCAGGGCAATTTACGGGAACTTCACAAAATTGAGAATCGCCAAAATCTCTATCTGAAATACGCTTATTTATTGAAACACCCACTTCGCCGAGCTGAAATGGAAGCTCTTTTATTATATGCCTGGTGTTTAGTTCAATAGTGATTTCGTTGCCCCCAACAAAGTCCGAAACAAAGTGTTTGCCGTTGTCTTTATTGGTAAAGGGGCCATTAACTATTGAATGGTCTTTGTTGTAAATGAACAGTCTTTCTCCTTCAAGCAACGCTAAATTTTCAATGTAAAGGTTTAGTCCCTCCGCCTGAGCAACTTTAATTGCTAAACGCCAGAAATATTTACTGTTTTCAATCGCTCCCCATTGTCCCTGCCGTTCAATATTTCTGTCAAGGGGGATGGTATAGCCGGCCCGCATTGGCGTGGGTTCTGTTGTTGTTGCAGGCTTGGAAGGTGTTAAGCCTGAAATTGTAATGCTGTGGATTTCCCTTAAGTTATCCGACTGAAGACTTGTAGGCAGGCCTTCCTGAAATTGCCCACGGCTTATCAAACCGGAGAAAAGAAAAAGGAAAATGAGGAGCTTGAATTTCATAATTGGCAATTTTACAGCTACAAAAATAGTGAAATCATTGCTTCCGAAAGATTGCAAGAATCTTGTTTCCATAAAAATTGCTTTGTTTGAAATATTCTATACGAAAACACGTTTGTTATTCATTGTTAAATCAAAAATAAAAGAATGATAAGAAAACTTGTTTTTTTCGTAACTCTAATGAGTCTGTTTGCCGCATGTCAAAAAGAAGATGACAACCCAAAACCCGGTGAAAAAGATGGAATTGACCAGGCCATTGAACAAGTTAACATAGACATCGCTTCGAAGAATGTAAATGTTGCACCTCTCACCAGGAATCACCTACTCACCTGGTTCAATGAATTTGTACGTTTTGTCCCGCTCAAAGAAGAACGTTCAAAAATGTCAGATGAAATGAATGCAGGGGAAATACCTGAAGGCTGTTCGCTCATTGTACAGGACAACAGCTCTGATGATTTGCCATCGACCATATCTTTTGATCCTTATAATTTACCCGTGACGGAAGGTCAGGAAACATTAAGTTATTTGGAATGGTTGGGGAATATGCTTGAAGAAAGTTCCGGTAACTTATTATTGGCCCAGGAGCCTTTTCAAGGACCAATACCATTTGATGCACCACCAACACTAAACCCCAATATCCAAATACGTATTACGCAAATTGAAGTGCCTGGTGATTGCCTTATCCCGGGATATGAAGAACGTGATGCCCTCAAAGTAGAAGTTTTGGCTACCTCTCAAAGCGCAGATATTATTGCGGCTTACTTTGCTACAGGCTTCAATAAACAGGTAGTGGAGAATAATCTTGCAGAAAAATTGGGTACGCAAGATGAAGCGTGGATTAATCTGAAAGACTTACTCCCGAATTGGCTTTCTGAGAAAATAAGTACTTTCCCTGTGGATGGCGACAATGAGGTATGCCACGGTGCTGCCAGGGAGTTTTATTACGTAGATCAGGATTCGGAATTGAATGCAAGTACGGAAGCTACTACTTTGTTGCTCGCAAATTATTATTGTGAAGTTGCTGAATCAGAAGCATTAACATTTGGTGATTATTTGTATATTCCAGGTATGCACAGCGGACGTTATGTGCTTAAAGATCCAAATTCAGGCCGGCACATTGGTTTTAGTGTGCAGTCTGGTGGAAATGCCCCATACAGGTTTTGGTGGATAGATGAAGATTTTTCCGGTAATCCTTTTGCGCATGAACCAAAGCAAGATTTGTTTAATACAACAATTGATGTTTGGCGTAGATGTAAATAAAGGAATTTAAGTTAATCATCACCGGGATAATTATTTATGCTCAACAAATCAAAATCATTAATTCTATTTCTGCTGGCAACCGGAATTGCGCTCATATTTGCTGCTTTTCAGGCAGGGGATAAAAAACAGATAACGAATAAGTTTGCCTCACAAATTATAGATGGCGATAAATCATCTTGCCATCAAACTGATCAGGGATCGGTAATTGACTGGCACAGCAATCTCAAACTAAAATATACTGATTTTAGAGCCAGTTCAAAAGGAAGCCCCGGATTTGCAGTAGCAACCACATCAAGTGCGTTTGCTTACAGTATTACTGATAGGGGAGGAGAAATCAGCGGCAGTATTTATGTTCGCTTTTATTGTGAAAAATCTTGGTGGAATCCTGATTTTATATTGGATGAAGTTTTGGAGCATGAACAATTACATTTTGATATTTGCGAACTATTTGGCCGTAAATTGTATAAAGAAGTTTTGGAATTGCGCGAAGAGGGCAAATTAAATAAACGAACTATTCAGCGACTGCAATCAAAATTTGAAAAACAATATTCCGACTACCAGGATTTATACGACAAAGAAACAGATCACAGCACCAAGGGAGATGAGCAACGAAAATGGAATAAGAAAGTAAAAAGAGAGTTGGCTGATTTGTCGGATTATTCAGACTATCATAGTTTTTAGGCGAGAGAAGGGAATAGGGAATAATGGAAATAGGGAATAAGGGAATAAGGGTTTAAAGGTGTCTTGTCCTGAAATAGGTTGACACAAAAAGTAAATAAATTTCAGGATTATGAGAAGTGTCTCGTCCCGGATTTAGTCGGCAATTATTCATTCGACCTAATTTCCCCTATTTCCCAATCCAAAGTCTCTTAAAACGTCTCTGTTCCAGACAAATAAAATCCTTTTGATTTATAGCCAAAACCAAATTCAATATTTAGGTTGGTTCTGAAATGTTTATTCAGCATAAAACGGAATCCGAATCCAGCTCCCGGTCTGATGTACTGAAAAAGTTGAACGCCACTGTCCCTGTTCGAGGCTGTTGTGAAATTTACAAAAAGAACCCCTCCAACAATTTGGGAGCACTGAGATATCGGAAACCGATACTCTACTTCCCCGTAAATCAAGTCCTCCCCACGATAACGTCCTGCCACATAACCACGACCGGATCTGCTATTCTGGTCTTCACCAACCGACATAAGCGTTAAATAAGGTTGATGCCCGGAAATTTGAAAATTCCCATAAAACCAAAAAGCAATTAAATGCCGGGGTGTTCGTTGCGATAGTGAAACATACGTTCTGAATTCAGTCCACAGGGAAGATGAATTCTGATCGCTCCCCAGCCATGTTGTATTTATGCGGTAATTTATATTTACATAATAGCCTTTATAAGGGTTCATCATATTGTCCCTGGAATCAAAAAAGAAGCTCAGACTCAGTCCTGAGAGCATATATTTGGTTGTGTCAAATCCATGATATTTGGAATATAAATAATGCGGAGTTAGTTGGAATGGTATGGTGTCGAAATCCAGTTTATTATCTTTGATGTCGTAATAGTAATCAAGGTGGTAACCCACGCCAACGTATAAATTCTCAATCAATTTATAATTAACAGTCTCATGAAACTTGACGTAGTTGTAATGCATTGGGTAGTCACCTTCAGAATCTGCCAGGTCTGCTCCTTCCCAAATCCAACTATCACTAATAAAAGTAGTGTCGGGTGCATTGGTTCCCAGCCCCCAGGTTGGTGCATTGTAGATAAAAAAACGCCAGTCGCCTTGAAGGAAAAGTTTGTTGTTTGGTGTATAAATATTTGATTTTATATAGGAAAGCAACTGGCTTTTTGTAGTAACAGCCACTGAAGCTCCGATAAACGAAACGCGGGTTGTTTCGCGCGGGCCAAGATACCATCCGATAGAGCTACCTACCCCAAGCATAAATCCATTTGCCGGATTTGAAGATATTTTGGGCAATATCAGCAGTAGCATTTTTTTGGGTGGTTTTTGCTTTTTACCTTTCTTCCTGAATAAATCGAAAAGTTCTTTCTGCCGGCATTCCTTTTGTCGTAAACTGTCTTTTTTTAAACGGGATTCGCGGTAGTTGTTTATTGCTAAGGGTTTGTAGTTTAACTGGGCTTTTAGCAAGGATGGAAGAAACAGAATAGAAACAGTAACAGCCGTCATTAATAATAAATGATTTGAGAATGAACCCTGCCTTTTGAAAACCTTTCTAAACAAACAATTCATTTCGTTACCGCATTAATATTTTCAAGAGTAAGTTATTTCCCCAAAGGTTTATCCGTCATATAAAATACAATTTCTCCACCATTTGCCAATTCTTCGTGTAAAAAGTAATTTCTGTTCAGTTCAATGTTGTTGATGGTTACTTTCTGTACAAAAACATTTTCAGAACTTTGGTTGATAGTTTTGATTTGAAGTTCATTCCCATTTTCCATTTTAATTTTTGCACTTTCAATTATTGGGCTGCCAATTGCGTAGCGATCTGATCCGGGACACACAGGATAAAAACCCAAAGCGCTGAAAATATACCAGGCCGACATTTGTCCTGCATCATCATTTCCACAAAGACCGTCAACACTGTTTCCGTACATGCTTTCCATAATCATACGCACGCGCTCCTGTGTCTTCCAGGGACTGTTGGTCCAGTTGTATAAATAGGGAATATGGTGCCCCGGTTCATTACCATGAACATAATTTCCAATGATTCCATCACGTGTGATGTCTTCGTTTTTTTCGATGTATTTGTCATCCAGCTTCATCGTGAAAAGAGAATCGAGATGCTGTTCAAAGTTGTCTTTCTCACCCATTAATTCAATAAGTGATTCCGGTTGGTGAGGAACAAACAAACTGTAAGTCCATGCGTTGCCTTCTATAAATCCTTGTCCGTGTGTATTCATCGGGTCAAATTTCTTTACCCATTCGCCATTGCTGTATTTTGGTCTCATAAATTGCATTACCAGGTCAAAATGATTCAGGTAATTTTTCGAACGCAGCAAATAGGTTTCTGCCATTTTTTCATTTCCCGTTTTTTTAGCAATTTGGGAAATACACCAGTCATCGTAAGCAAATTCCAGAGTTTTGGAAACGGATGATGATTGCTTATCTGCCGGGACAAATCCCAATGAAATGTATTCATCAAGTCCATCGTAGTACTTGAGGTTTGAGGAATTAATACAAGCTTCGAGTGCATGTTCTGTATCAAAATTTGTATTCCCTTTGGCAATGGCATCGGCAATTACAGAAACAGAATGGTAGCCAATCATACACCAGTTTTCGTTGGAATAATGACTCCAGACAGGTAGCATTTTATGTACACTTTGGTCGTAATGGGCCAGCATCGATTGAATCATGTCAGTATTTCGCTGTGGTTGAATAAGATTAAATAAAGGATGTAGTGCCCGAAAAGTGTCCCAAAGCGAAAAAATACTGTAATTCGTAAATCCCTTCGACTCGTGAATATTTTGGTCAAGCCCGCGATAGCTCCCATCCACATCTTCATAAATAACAGGACTCAGCATGGTGTGATAGAGAGCGGTATAGAATATTTCTTTTTGCGCCAAAGTTGAGGTTTCTACACTTATTTTTGACAATTCCTTATTCCACTTTTTCTCCCCTTGTTTTTTGATTTCTTCAAAATCCCAATGTGGAATTTCTGTCTTCAGGTTTTTTAGTGCTCCAGCCGTACTTACTGACGAGAGCGCAAATTTTATTTGAATCTTTTCGTTTTCTTCAGTTTGAAAGTCAAAATAAGCCCGGATATTTTTACCGGCCATTTCAGGAAAATCTCTTGTTTCATCGAACCTTCTATAAAATCCATTGTAAATGACAGAATCATATTTCTTATGCCCGTAGTTTGTAAATGGCTTTGAGAATTGCATAGCAAAATATACCGTTCTTGTGCGTGCCCAACCATTGGTTTGCCGATAACCTGTTACAAGCGAGTCATTTTCTACCCTGATAAAAGTCCAAACATTTTTGTCCTCATAATTGTAAATATTGTAGACAAGGTCGAGAATAATATGAGCGCTATCAGTTTTTGGAAAAGTATATTGATGAAAGCCAACCCTTTCTGTAGCTGTAAGTTCAGCTTTAATATTGTAATCATCTAATTTAACACTGTAATATCCCGGTTTGGCAAATTCATTGTCATGCGAAAATTCTGAATAAAAACCACTTCCTTTAATGCCGGCTTCTCCGGGTTCCAAATCCAATTTTCCAGTAGTTGGCATCACCAGAAAATCACCAAGATCTGAGTGGCCTGTACCGCTAAAATGAGTGTGGCTAAAACCGAAAATCGTACTGTCGCTGTATTGATATCCTGAACAATATTTGTAGGTTTCCGGATTGTAATTCCCATTTATAAACATGGATTGGATGTTGGTTTCGGGACTTAATTGCACCATTCCGAAAGGGACAATTGCCCCCGGAAATGTGTGCCCCATGTTTTGTGTTCCGATGAAGGGGTTTACATATTTGATCAGATTACTGGACTGGATAAGACTGCTTTCTTCTTGTTCGCCCATTTCTGTTTGACATGAAGAAATCAGGATAAACAGGAAGAAAAGTAAAGTGAATTTACTGTAATTCTGTTTGCAAATAATCTTCATTATGGCCATTGGTTTGATTAAAAAAGCCCTATCGCAAAAGGGAACTCCTTCAATGCAATAGGGCTTTTTGATGGTTGATAACAACTACTTAACTATCGAAATCTTTTTCACAAGCTGCTTATCCCCATCGCTTATCTTTACAAAATAAACACCTTCTTGCTCTCCTTTCAGGTTGAGTGCAATTGTTTTTTCAGACTTAACAATCTTTTCTTTCCTGATTAGTCGTCCGTGGGTGTCAGTTACTTCAATTGTAATTTGCTGGTTCTCAGAATTGGCAAACTCAATCACAAAAATACCAGTACCGGGATTGGGATAAATCCTGAAATCTGAAGGACTCTTAAAATCTTCCACCCCTACCCAGTCAACATGAATATAATGCTCCTCGTACAGTGTGTTCTCTCCAACATTGTTGGTAACAGTAAGTGTTACATCATATGCACCTCCTTGGTTGTAAGCAATATTTTGCGGGTTTTGCTCTTCCGAGGATTCGGGTGTTCCACCTTCAAATACCCACGACCAGGCAGTTGGATCGCCACTTGAAAGATCAGTAAAATTCACTTTTTCGCCCTGATTAATAAGTGTTTTATCAGCTTCAAAAATAGCTTCAGGGGCTGTGCCGCCCACGACGATGTAGTCAATTTTCGTGATGCTGTCGGAGCCACCCATGTTGGTAGCTACCAATTTAACATCATAAGTACCTTCGCTGTTGAACCTGACTGCAGGGTCTTGCAGAGTAGAACTACTCGGCGAACCGTCTTCAAATTCCCAATACCACGCTGAGGGATTGGCTGATGAAGTGTCAGTAAAATGAACAGTTTGCCCGGGCAAAATGCTGGTGTCATCAGCTTCAAATGCGGCAGTGGGTGGCAACAATTGGTTTACATGAATATAATCTGTTTTCATGGTGAAGTCGTCACCATCGGCATTAATTACCATTAGCGAAACACTGAAATATCCGGTATCGGAATATATTGTCCAGGGATCGCGCTCGGTTGAAGCTGTCGAGTCAGCACCGTCAAAAGTCCAACTCCACTCCATGATTCCGGGTTCCGATTCGTCGGTAAACCAAACGGTATCACCTTGGATTGGCTCGGTTGTATTGGAGCTAAAATCGGCTGTAGGCTCAATAATTTCCCAGGAAACGCCTGGAAGTTTTTCGATGCCCGTATTGCCCGGATCAAGCCAGCCTTTGAGTTGAGTAGAAGGTGTTGTTCCATTTTGATCCCATGAATACCAGAGCTTTCCGTAGTATGCTGGTGAAGGACTTGTGCAAGAATTTGAAGTATAACCTCCGGTCAGGTCGCCCATTATTCGGCCTTGGCTGTCAAAAATAGGGGAGCCTGAAGAACCGCCCTGCATGATGGATTTGCCGTTTTCTGTCTCAGCCCAAAGTAATTTCCAATGGGTTCCTCCAGGAATGCCATTCCAAAATGTGGAAGATTGCAAAGGGCTGTCATAAGTAGATATCTTTTTGATGTCGCCTGCAGGATGATGAACCCCGACACCACTTCCTGCCTCACTGTTATCGTCGGTGCGATTCCATCCGTTATAAAAAACACCATAGAAACTTGGAAATGTACCGTTGATTTCAACAAGGTAAAAATCGGAACCTTCATCAGCCTGGCTGGGGTCTTTTGCTTTTAATACACAACCTGTTTTAGTATTGCTGCCACTTCCGCTACCACCACATTCGTTGGCCTGGTAATTAAAATAAAAAATCCATTGGTTTAAGTCGCTCCCATTGGCACTTCCGCCGCAGTGTGCAGCAGTAAGAAAATAGTTTTTTCTGTCGTTGTCGGTGTTGTTTATTAAAGATCCTGAGCACCAATAATAATTGAAACCAATTTTAATGGAAATACGTGCTGCGCCATCAATTTGGTTTTCCCAGTCATCGCCCTCAGAACAAGCAACGTCAATCATGCACCACCATGCCGCACGTTCGCCATCACCAAAAGAAAAATTAATATCGCGGTAGGCATAGGCCAGTTCCGAAATATGAATACTTGCTTCTTCTCTCACTGATTCGGCTTGAAAATATTCGAGGGTTACTTTGTCGCCCTGAACAAACTCAGTAGCAAAAAGATTTTCTGAAGGATTGTTTTCGTGGGTGTAAGCACCCAGTATTTGTTTTTTGCTTTCGTTGTAAAGAAACAGTTCGCCTCCTTCGGGGATGTAAAAATCATTATAATAAACACCAATGGCCAGCGCATCTTTTACTTCAATCTGAAGTCGCCAGATTTTTCCGGTTCCAGGAATTTCAGTCCAGGTTCCAGAGTTTTCAGTATTTAGGTTTGTGGTTACCGAGATGCCCATTCTGCGTGGTGCCGGTCCACGTGAGGCATCATTAATTTTGTCTTCATCAACGATGCTTCTCATGTCAGGTTGTGGCAATGTTATTTTTTGGAAATCATCTTCAACCTGGAACATAATGCTGTAAGGGCTTCCCCCATGGCTGACTTGTGCTTGCATATTAAGTCCTAAAAACAGGGCGATGGTAAGGCTAAGTGTAAATGCAATTGTAATTTTTTTCATTTCGAATTGTTTTATTATCAAGCTTTTTTTGAAATCGGGCAAATTTACAGAATAATGATGGATGAAAGTATAAGTGTTTATAAAAGAATATCCATTGAAGTGAAGATTATTTATTTGGGTTTTTGGGTTTTGGATTTTGATTTTTGTCATTTCCAAAGCATGTATTTTCTACTTTTGCAAAAAAGAAAACAATGATAGTAGTAACAGGAGCAGCAGGATTTATTGGTAGTGTGCTGGTTGGTAGATTGAATCAGGCAGGTTTTAATAATTTGATTTTGGTAGACGATTTTTCGCATACTGAAAAAGAGATGAACCTGAAAACAAAACGCTTTGTCAAAAAGATAAACCGCGATGATTTTTTTCAATGGTTCGATAAAAATCCATCTGATGTAGAAATGGTACTGCACATTGGTGCCCGGACTGACACAACGGAATTCGATAAGGATGTATTCGATATCTTGAATCTGAATTACAGTAAGCAAATGTGGCTGCGTTGTGTGGAATATCAAATCCCACTGATTTATGCTTCTTCTGCAGCTACCTATGGAATGGGAGAGTTTGGCTACGATGACAACCACAGCATTGTTGAAAAACTAAAACCGCTAAATCCTTATGGTGAATCGAAAAATGATTTAGATAAATGGGTACTTAAACAGGAAAAACAACCTCCTTTCTGGGCAGGCCTGAAGTTCTTTAATGTATATGGTCCGAATGAATTCCATAAAGGAAGAATGGCATCAGTTATTTTTCACGCTTTCCATCAAATTAGTGAAACCGGAAAAGTGCGTTTGTTTCGCTCCCACAATCCCGAATTTAAGGATGGCGAACAGCTGCGTGATTTTGTTTACGTAAAAGATGTGGTGGACGTTATCCTGTTTTTGATGGAGAATAAACCTGAATCAGGATTGTACAACCTGGGAACCGGAAAAGCCAGAACATTTGTTGATTTGGCAAATGCAACTTTCGCAGCCCTTGATTTGAAACCTGTCATCGAATTCATCGATACGCCTGAAGATATCCGTGACAAATACCAGTATTTTACCGAGGCCAATATGTCAAAACTAATTAATGTCGGCTATGACAAACCCTTCACTTCTCTGGAAGATGGGGTTGGTGATTATGTGGGGAATTACCTAAAAGCAAGAAAATATTTTTAATGATTTGTCAAAGCTGAAAAATGTTTTATAGATTTGCCCAATGATTTTTGCAACAAATAACAATTGGTGGTGGCACAATAATTTTTTCCAATGGGAGGATATTGCTGTGTAAATTGCTAATTGAAATTAAAATACAAAAGCCGTCCCATTTATTTGAGGCGGCTTTTTTTTATTTATCAAAAACAGAAAAAATGAATGAAATACAAGAGTGGATAAAGAAGACGATTTTTCGATGGCAGAATCAGGATTGCCAAAAGAAAAAATTAAAACTAAAATAAATAACAATTTTAAAAATAGAAAAGATGAATACAGCAATACTGGAAAACGGCGTAAAGACAAGAAAATTTGATTCAAAAAATGGATTATTTGGCGAATATGGAGGAATGTATGTTCCCCCGGTTTTGGAAGGTAAACTGAAGAACCTGGCTGCTTTTTTCGAACAAACCAAGCATCAGCCCGATTTTGAAGAAGAATATGTGCATTACCTGAAAACATTTGTGGGAAGACCCTCCCCATTGTATTATGCCCACAATCTATCAGAGAAGGTGGGATCAAAAATTTATTTAAAGCGCGAAGATCTGAATCATACAGGTTCGCATAAAATCAACAACTGTATCGGACAAATATTGTTGGCCAAACGAATGGGGGCAACTGAAATTGTTGCGGAAACCGGAGCCGGACAGCATGGTGTGGCGACAGCAACGGCTGCGGCTTTATTTGGGATAAAGTGTAAAGTATTTATGGGTGCCACAGATGCCGAGCGGCAAAAAATGAATGTAAGCCGGATGAAATTATTGGGTGCAGAACTTGTATTGACCCACGAAGGCCGTGCCACCCTTAAAGATGCCGTTGATGCTGCACTCGGTTACTATATCGAAAACCCTGATGTTTACTATTTACTAGGATCCCAGGTAGGTCCACATCCTTATCCAACCATGGTCGGTTACTTTCAAAGCGTAATTGGTAAAGAAGCAAAAAAACAAATTTTAGAAGTTGAAGGCCGTTTGCCCGATCATATTTTTGCTTGTATTGGGGGCGGTTCGAATGCCATTGGTTTGTTTTCCGAATTCCTTTACGATGATGATGTAGCTATCCATGCTGCCGAAGGTGGGGGAGAAGGAGCTATTTTTGGAAAGACAGCTGCTACTTTAAGTATGGGAAAACCCGGCGTTTTTCAAGGTACTTTTTCATATGCCCTTTCCAATGAAAGCGGTGATGTTTATCCGACTTATTCAATTGCGGCCGGTCTTGATTATCCAGGTGTAAGTCCGCAGCACGCTTTGTTGAAGGATGTGGGACGAGCAGATTATCATCTGGTTACCGATGCGGAAGCTATCGAAGCCTACAAATTATTATCCAGGCTTGAAGGTATTATCCCGGCCATTGAATCGTCGCATGCTATTGCTTTAGCAGCCAAAATGATGAAAGGAAAAAAGAATGAAATAAGTGTCATCAATCTTTCCGGTAGAGGAGATAAAGATGTAGAAAGGGATTTGATGTAGATTTTTTATTTGAGTGATAATGCCAAACTCCCGGAGGAATTTCCTTCGGGAGTTTTTTGTGTAACTCTACCGCTGTCATATTGTATTTACGAATGCAATAAATTTTTAAATTGCAACACCAAACAAAACCAATTAATTATGAAAATAAGCAATGTCATTGTCTTATTTATAGGACTAGTAGTTAGTATGATGTTTCAGGGTTGTGAAATTGAAAACGAAAACTTCCCACCCACAGCCTCATTTACCGTATCACCCTTCAGTGGGAATACCGAAACCATTTTTGTCTTTGATGCTTCTGCCAGTGCCGATGTCGAAGACCCCACCGATCAATTATTGATACGTTGGGATTTTAATGGTGATGGCGTTTGGGATACAGATTGGATTATAGACAAATCTTATGGTATCCAATTTATTGATGAAAGTACTTATATCGCAAAACTGGAAGTGAAGGACACACAAGGCGCGACCGGCCAAACAACCGAAACCATTGCTGTGAGCAATAGTGGTGGGGGTGGAGGCACAATTACTGACACTCGCGATGGGCAAATCTATACCACCGAAGTAATTGGCAGTCAAACCTGGCTTGCTGAAAACCTGAATTATCCCGCAACGGGAAGTCTGTGTTATGAAGATGATCCAGCCAATTGCGAAATTTATGGTCGTTTGTATAATTGGGAATTGGCTTTAAACATATGCCCAACAGGATGGCATTTACCAAGTGATAACGAATGGAAACAATTGGAGATGTATTTGGGGATGAGCCAAAGTGAAGCTGATGATGTGGACTGGCGAGGTACTGATGAGGGAAAGAAAATGAAGACAACAACCGGTTGGTATGAAGATGGAAATGGCAGTAATATCAGTAGTTTTTCAGCTCTTCCAGGTGGCAGTAGAAATGCTTTCGATCATTATCAAGGTAAAACAGTTGAAAGTACCTGGTGGTCGTCCACATCTTTCAATATTGAAGGAGCCACAGGACGGAAGTTGAGCTATGACAATGATGGGGTTTATCGTTTTGAAAGCTTTTTTAAAACTGTTAGCGCGAGTGTGCGTTGTGTGAAAGATTGATTATTCCGCAATTACCCCACTCCCCAAACAGGTTTTTTCCCCGGTATCGTAAAGTACGGCAAATTGCCCTGGTGCAATCCCTGAAATTTGTTGGTCAGAAAGAATAGATGTCCCATTTTCATCCCTTATCAATTTCCCGGAATTGAATTCAGGTTGGTGCCTAATTTTAAACTTGACTTCTTCTAAATCACCGTAATCATGGTTTGGGTTGAAGAATTGAAGATTGCTTAGGTGGATAGATTTTCCATATTGCGATGCAGGGTCATAACCATTGGAAACATAAATGATGTTTTTCGCAATGTCTTTTTTTACCACAAACCAGGGGCCACCACTTAAACCAAGGCCTTTGCGCTGTCCGATAGTATGAAACCAAAATCCTTTGTGTTCCCCCAAAAGCCTGTTGCTTTCCAACTCCCTGATTTCGCCCGGCATTTCTCCCACCTGGTTTTTAATAAAATCGTTGTAATTTATCTTTCCCAAAAAACAAATGCCCTGGCTGTCGGGGCGGTGTGCGCTGGGTAGTTTCATTTCTTCGGCCAATCGACGAACTTCGGGCTTGGGCAAATGCCCGATGGGAAACATCACTTTACTCAGTTGTGGATAGGTAATCTGTCCCAAAAAATAAGTCTGGTCTTTTGTCCGGTCTTTTGCCGTTGCCAAAAAAGTGCCTCTTCATTTTCATAAGTTGAAGCATAATGCCCGGTTGCAATCTTGTCGAATTCATGTCCGTGCTTCTCATTGAAAGCACCAAACTTAATCAACAAATTGCACATGATATCCGGATTGGGAGTAAGCCCCTGCTTCACCGTGTCGATGGTATATTTTACTACGGTTGACCAGTATTCCTTTTGTAAGTCAACAATGTCGAATTTACATCCGTATTTTTTGGCAATCCAGGTGGTAATCTCGATGTCTTCTTCGGCAGGACAATCCATAAAAGCATCTTGTTCTTCCATCCCAATACGGATATAGAAAATGTGTGGGTTGTATCCTTGCGCTTTTAAAAGAGGAATAGTTACCGAAC
>QMPA01000028.1 GCA_003650365.1 Bacteroidota bacterium
TGCCGTTTGGCGAGATAAATGGGGGCGAGAGCGGTGCCATAATCCACAAAAGCCAGCCAGCCAGCATTGCAATGGGTGAGGATATTTGCTGACTCTTTAATGAGTTCGCTGCCGTATTCCCCAATTTTTCTGGAATCTTCCATATCTTGTGTTGCTACCTTTTGGGCTTCGACTTTGGCGTTTTCAGGAGAAATTAAACCGGCCTGATAAACCCTGTCAACAGCATAAAACAGATTCCTGGCAGTCGGCCGTGTATGCTCGATGTCCTGCCGTGCTTCACGAATAGTTAAGGCTTTTGTTTTGTTGTTCGACATGAGAAAAGCTTGTGCCATGGCATAACCTGCCGCTGCTCCAATGGCACCGGCTCCCCGAATAGTCATGTCGGTAATAGCCATGCAGGTGTCCCAATAGGTTTTGCATTCGTGGATTACGAATTCAAAAGGCAAGAGGTTTTGCTGTATCATGAAAACAGTAGTGCCTTCCATCCAAACTGTTTGATATGATTTATCGTTTACGAGCATTTCTTTTTGGTAAGTTGATTATTTGTTAATTGATTATCAGACTCTTCCAGGTTCTTTGAACGCTGGAAGGTCTTTATGCACTCAAATTCTTCAAAGCCATCCACACCATCAATCCTGTACCAGTTTCAATACTTTTTTCATCCACATTAAAAGTGGGTGTGTGCAGGTTTGAAGTGATGCCTTTGGATTTATTTCCGGTCCCTAATCGGTAAAAACATGCCGGTATGAGTTGTCCGTAACGAGCAAAATCTTCTACCGTCATCCGGATTTCTAAATCTTTCACATTCTCTTTTCCAAGAAATTCAATGGCGGCCTGGCGTGCTTTTTGGGTCAGTTTTTCATTATTGATAAGGAATGGATAACCTTTTCGAATTACTACTTCTGCATTTATGCCATAGGACAATGCAACTTTTTTAGCTGTTTCCTTAATCAGTTGGTGTGCCTCAATTCTCCATGATTCGCTGAAAGTACGGAAAGTACCGAGCAATTGTACTTCGGAAGGAATCACATTGTAGGTTCCATTAGCAATAAAACGGCCAATGGCAAGAATTGAGGGTACGTCCTGGGGCTTGTTTGCGTTGAGCACTTTTTCCAGCTCAAGAATTAACTGAGCAGCAGCAAGCACAGTGTCGTCGCGATTATTTGGGATGGCAGCATGGCCACCTTTTCCACGGATAAAAAGTTTGACCTCGTCAGAAGAAGCCATGTACATTCCACTTTTAAATCCCACTTCACCGGCTTCCAGTTCCGGAAAAACATGCTGGGCAAAAATGGCCTCGACATCAGGATTTTTAAGTACACCTTCCTCAATCATTTTAATTGACCCACCGGGGAGTTCCTCTTCGGCAGGTTGAAAAATAAATTTGACAGTCCCTTCAAAATCATTCTTTAGGTCGTTCAGAATTTTTACCGTCCCCAATAAACAAGTCATGTGCATATCATGTCCGCATGCATGCATCACGCCGGCGTTTAGCGATTTATAAGGAATTTGATTTTGTTCATCAATAGCCAACGCATCCATATCTGCACGCAGTGCGATGATTTTTTTATCAGGATTTCTTCCCTGAATTAAACCGACAATACCATACCCACCAATGTTATTTTGGTGTTCAATTCCCCAGCTTGAAAGTATTTTTGATAGGTACGCTGCTGTTTCTTTTTCCTGAAAACTGATTTCGGGATGGGCATGAAGATGATGCCTGATTTTTATCAACTGTTCTGAAAAACCGGCTACAGCTTGTTTTACTTCTTTAATTAATTCGAACACCACAAACAAATTTTGTTTTAACAAAGTTAAACTTTTAGGTGATACAGGCTTGAACAAAAAAATACAGGCTCTATGTTGTTCATAGTGGGTAACAACTAAAATGAAATTACAATAATCAACAATACAAATTACAAATAAATAACAAAGACCAATTTATGAAAATTCAAACCAAACAAGAAATAATTTCCACAATACGTTGTATTCCATTCTTATAAAATTTTATATTTGTTCAGAAACATGATTTATTTATCCTGTAATTTTATTTTTTGTCTTTTTTAGGTTTGATTATTATTTGCGATTTGACTATTGCTATTTGTGATTTACTAAAACATTTCCCACCTAAATCGACATAGACCAAAATATGCAAGTTTGTAAAAAAAACTGAAAACTAATTTGCTTTTCAGGGCTTTCTAACTTTGCAATATTATTATGAGTATACGGTTTAAGAAAAAAGAGTTTGATATGCTACCGGTGACCACTCTTTTGGGTGGTTCGTGTTCAAACATCAGGGAAATAGTAGCAAAGCGAACAATTGACAAGGCCTTCAGGAAAAAATATCTTTTTACCCGTTTGTCAGCCCGAGTACTTGGGATGTTGGGTAATGGCGAAGAAAAAAATTACCTGAAAAAGGTAAAGCAGTTCAGCGTTGCAGAGCCCCCAATTTTTATCATTGGATTTTGGCGTTCGGGAACAACCCTCATGCACCACCTGATGACAAAGAACAAGGATTTTGGGTTTATTGATACCTATCATTCCGTTTTCCCCAATCATGTACTTGCTAACAAGTGGTGGCTAAAAAATATCGCACAACTGTTGTTGCCAGAAAAGCGTCCCGGTGACAATATGAAACTGGATTTCAATTTTCCTCAGGAAGAAGAAATAGCTTTGGGCAATTTGCAACCCATTAGTTTTTATAATTTTTTTTACTTCCCCAGAGATATTGAGGATTTCATCAGCGAAAGCCTTTTTTTTGAAAACATAAGCGAAGGCCAACTCAGCAGGTGGAAAGATGCATACACCAGACTGATGAATACAGCGCTCATCAATACCGGGGGGAAGCAGTTTATTTCGAAGAACCCACCAAATACCTTCCGGATTAAAATCCTGCTTGACATGTTTCCCGATGCCAGGTTTATTTATATGTATCGCGATGTTTACGAAACGATATATTCATTTCTCGGTTTCATAAAGGGGGTTCTTCAAGGAGTTAAATTGCAGGAATATGACTTATTGGAAAATAAAATCCAACTAATCAGGCTTTACAAACTGATGCAGGAAACTTTTGCAAAAGATAAACATCTTATTCCCAAAGGCCAGCTTGTGGAAGTTGAATATGCATATTTTACCGAACATAAAAAAGAGGAGCTGATACGGGTTTACGCACAACTCGGACTCAAAGGTATTGATAAGGCTATGCCAGATATTGAAGCTTATCTGAACGAAATAGACAATTATAAAATGTCGAACCGTCAAATTGACAACGATTTGATTCAGCTTATAAACAAAGAATTAGGTGGCAAGTTTACACTTTAACCCCTTTTCCTCCCCCTTCACATATGCTTACTTGATGATTATTAAAAATCCATACTTTTGCCGCATGGAAACAAAACGTCAGGAAAAAATTTCTAAATTGCTTCAGCAGGATCTGAGCGAAATCATTCAAATGGAGTTGCGCCATGTTACGCGCGGTGCCATGGTTACTGTAACCAAAGTGCACATTACTCCCGATTTGTCGATGGCCAAGGCTTATCTGAGCCTTTTTGCTACGAAAGACAAAGAAGTTTTATTGGAGGGAATTAAAAAACATACTAGCGAAATCAGGGGTAAATTAGGAAGTCGTGTCCGGCATCAGTTGCGCGTAGTTCCTGAATTGCAGTTTTTCCTGGATGATTCGCTGGATTATATCGATAATATTGACGACTTATTAAAGTGAGACCTGAGACTTTTAGACCTCAGACCTTTAGACCTCAGACACGAGATTAAAAGAAACAAGGTTTTGACGGCGAAGCCAAATGACAAATTAACCAACCCAAATGCAATACGATCCTATTAAAAGAAAATTGGGCAAAGTGTTTAACAGCACCCCCGGCCTGCGCAAATTGTTTTACCGATTACTTGATTTATTGATGTTACGTGCCTGGCATATTCATAAAGCGATAAAAGCCTGGGAGAAAACAGTAAAAGGTCCCCAGTTTATTTTAGATGCAGGATCTGGTTTTGGACAGTATGATTATTATCTGGCAGCACGAAATAAAAATTGGCAGATCAAAGGAATAGATGTGAAAAAAGAACAAATTGAGGATTGCACAAATTTCTTTAACCAAATTAATTTTAAGAATACCCAATTTGCCGTTGCTGATTTGACAAAATTTAGTGAGGAAGACACTTTCAATTTAGTACTTTGTGTGGATGTAATGGAGCACATTGAAGAAGATGAGTTGGTTCTCAGGAATTTTTATGCTTCCTTAAAACCGGGTGGAATGTTGTTGATTTCGACACCTTCGGATCAGGGTGGTTCTGATGTGCATCACCACGATCATGATCACGAAAATGATGGCGAACACTCGTTTATTGATGAACATGTTCGTGATGGTTATGGGATTGAAGAAATTGCCGAAAAAATGAAACGTGCTGGATTCAGCAAGACAGAAGTGCATTATCAGTATGGCCCTCCCGGTAAATTATCATGGAAACTGAGTATGAAATACCCCATACTGATGCTCAACACTTCTTATATTTTCTTCATTGTACTTCCCTTTTATTATTTGCTGACTTTCCCCTTTACTTATATCCTGAACTGGATGGACGTTAGTCAGAAACACAAAACCGGGACCGGGGTTGTGGCAAGGGGATGGAAGTAATTAACCCAGCCCTAAAGGACTGGGTAACTAATCAGTTACCCTGAGCTTCAGCTCAGGGAAAAACCAGATATTTGCACCCAATGCACACCTCCTTATTCATAGCAAAACGTTACCTGATCTCGAAAAAATCGCATAACCTGATCAATGTGGTTTCGATGATTTCAGTGGTGGGATTGACCGTTGGTACCATGGCACTCATTGTTGTGCTTTCTGTTTTTAATGGTTTTGAAGGCGTAATCAAATCCTTATACGGCACATTTAATCCTGATCTGGAAATTACAGTTTCCAATGGCAAGACTTTTCACTATCAGGAATTCCCAACTACAGAAATAACAGCCTTGCCCGGTGTTTTTGGATTGGCTCCGGTGGTTGAAGAAGATGCACTTTTTAAATACCGCGACAATCAATTTATCGGTACAATTAAAGGGCTTCCAGATGAATACAGACAAATGTCGTCGCTCGACACCATGATTATTGAAGGTGCTTTTGTACTGCAGGAAGGCGAATCGAATTTTGCCATTGCCGGTGCAGGGGTGGCCTGGTATCTTAGCTTAAATCTTAACGACATCCGGCATTTGCTTTCGGTTTTTGTTCCTAAACGTGGGAATGCTTCATATTTTCAATTTGAAACAGCTTTTAACAATGAGGTCATTCATCCGGCAGGTATTTTTTCTGTTCAGCAGGAATTCGATGAAAAATATATTTTGGTACCCCTTCGCTTTGCGCGAAAATTATTGGACTATACCGATGAGGTAACTTCTGTTGAAATATTTGTGGATAACACTGCTGATATTGATGATTTACAGGAAAATGTCCAGCAAATCCTTGGACAGCACTTTATTGTAAAGAACCGTTTCCAGCAAAATGAAGCACTCTATAAAGTAATGCGTTCCGAAAAAACGGCCATCTTCCTGATTCTTGTTTTTATCCTGATATTGGCTTCCTTTAATATGATTGGCTCCATTTCCATTTTGATAGTTGAGAAGCAGAAAGACATTGCAGTACTGCGCAGCATGGGTGCCGATAAAAGACTGACGCAAAGGATTTTTCTTATTGAAGGAATGATGATCAGCCTGATTGGCGGGATTTTAGGTCTGGTATTGGGTTTTGTGATTCTTTACCTTCAGCAACAATTTGGTTTGCTGAAATTGGGTTCGGGCGATGGTTTTATTATTGATGCTTACCCTGTAAAAATGAAAGCACTTGAATTTGTCGGCGTTTTCTTTGTTGTACAGTTTATCGGACTGTTGGCTACCTGGTATCCAGTAAAATATCTTTTCAGGAAAGAGGCTGGAGTGAAATTGAACTAAGGGGTAGTTTTCAGCCTCCGCTAAATTACTTAGACCTTTTCTAAATTCCCCAAAAGCAAAACATAGAAAAAGTGTGTGCCAATAGAATAAATATCTTTGTCAAAATTTAACAGCAAACCATGAAACATTTTACCCTCATTGTTAAAAGTATTATTTTACTGTTATTTATTGGCAGCTTTTCATTTTCTTCATTTTCAAGAAATATCAAAACCAATAATTCCGGGAAATCCGAATTGCAAACAGTTGAAAAATCGGAGTTGCAGTTGCATTTGGTGAATCGGGTTGGAAGGATCAAAGCCGTGTCAGTTGATACAGAAAATGGTGATTTCATCAGATTGCAAGTAAAGAACTACAGCAAAAGTCTTGGTTTGGGCAGCCCTGAACTTCCTGTCAGAAGAGCTTTGATTGAATTGCCAATAGGTGCGCAGCCGCAAGTCAGAATAATTGGATACGATTTGAAGGAATATGCATTGGATGATTTTAATGTTACTGATTTGTTGATTCCTGTCCAGCCACCACAACCCAAATGTGGGGACGATCCTCCTTTTGAATTCGATAGAAATCTGTACCAAATGAATAACTTTTTTGGAGGTGAACTCGTAACGGTTGAGGTGCTTGGCTTGATGCGCAGCCAGCGAATTGCCAGGCTCAATATTTCTCCGGTTCAGTACAATCCGGTTCAGAATACCATTCGCGTTTATGAAAACCTGGAATTTGAAATTACTTTCGAAGGTGCCGATCTACAACAAACTGAGGCCCTCAAACAGCAGCATTTCTCCCCTTACTTTAGCAGTATTTTTCGGAGCGTGATTAATTATACAGAATCAAATTCTTCCCGAGAAAACATGACCCAATACCCGGTGAAATATGTTATCATTTCCGACCGTATGTTCGAAGACCAATTGCAGCCCTTCATCGAATGGAAAACCCGCAAAGGATTTACTATTGTTGAAGCTTATACCGATGTGATTGGTTTCACAAAAGAAGAAATTAAAGACTACATTCAGGATTTATACGATGCTGGAACACCCGAAGATCCCGCTCCTTCATTCGTGCTTTTTGTAGGGGATATCGACCAGGTTCCCGTGTGGAATAATGGCAATGGCGTAACCGATCGCAACTATGTTGAGTACACAGGTGACCTGTTCCCTGAAATATTCTACGGACGGTTTTCAGCAGAAAATACAGATCAATTGCAACCTTATATCGACAAAACATTACAATACGAACAATACACCATGCCGGTTGCTACATATCTTGACACCGTAGTTTTGGTAGCCGGGATGGATGGTAGTCATGGCCAGGACTGGGGCAATGGGCAGATTACTTATGGAACTATCAATTATTTTAATGATGAACACGATATTTTTTCCCACACTTATTTATATCCTGAATCGGGTGGCAATGCTGCAAACATCAGGCAAAATATCAGCGATGGGGTAACTTTTGCCAATTATACGGCACACTGTGGTCCGGGTGGATGGTCTGATCCTTCCTTTTCAATTGGTGATATTCCGGCATTGCAAAACCAGGATAAATATGGATTGCTAATTGGAAACTGCTGCTCATCCAGCGAATACCAACAAGATTGTTTTGCCGAAGAAATCCTGCGGGCCGAAAACAAAGGTGCTGTTGGTTATATCGGCGGATCGAATAGTACTTATTGGGATGAAGATTATTATTTTGGTGTTGGTGTTGGTACAATTTCTGAAAATCCTCCATCTTACGAAGAAACAACACTCGGCAATTACGACCGTTCATTTCATGATCATGGTGAACTTTTTGGCGAATGGTATACCACACAAGACCAGGTGATTTATGCCGGAAATATGGCAGTAACTACAGGCTCACCCGGTAGTGCCGAATACTATTGGGATATTTACAACCTGATGGGTGATCCTTCGCTAATGATCTATTTCAGCAATCCACCTGAGATGACAGTCAGTCATCCGTCAGCTGTATTTATCGGCCAGACAGTTATTGGAATTGATGCTGAACCTTATGCCGTCATTGGTATTTCGATGGACAATGTATTGCATGGAACAGCAATAACTGATTCCCTTGGTCATGCCGATGTAACTATCGATCCTTTTATTGCTCCCGGCGATGCAGATATAGTAATTACTGCACAGAATTTTCAACCCTATATCCAAACCATGTCGGTAATTCCGTTGGATGGACCTTATGTGATTTATAACAATCACCTTGTAAATGATGCTGCTGGAAACAACAATGGTTTAATTGATTACCACGAAAGTATTTTGTTGGAGGTGGCCATGGTAAATGTTGGTAATGAAGAAGCTGTAGATATTCAGCTTATTCTTTCAACCGACAATTCTTTTATTTCGATAACAGACTCTGTGGAAAACTATGGAAGCATCCCGGCAGGAGATACAATAAGCATTGCAGACGCTTTTGCATTTGATGTTGCAGACAGTATCCCTGATAATAACCCGATTAAGTTTACACTGAAAGCGATTGAAATCGGTGCCGACACTTTTGTTTCCATATTTAATGAAACAGCCCACGCACCAAATATTCAATTCAATAATTTTATTATTAATGATACGCTGGAAGGTAATGGCAATGGTAAACTTGAGCCAGGCGAAACTGCCGATATTGGCATTTATATTAGCAATGAGGGTTCTTCAACAGCACATAATATTTATGCAGGATTGTTTCCCGGGAGTGAATTTCTGATTATCAATTCCGAAGCACAATTTTATGGTAATCTGCAGCCTGATTCAAGCGGATTGCAGTGGTTCAATGTCACAGCAATTGCAGATGCGCCCGATGGAGCCACAGTTCCGGTTGTTATTGATTGGAGTGGTGATTATGGAATTTTTGGAAGTGGTTTCTTTGAAATTGTCATCGGCCAGGTTCCCGTACTTATCGTTAACCTGACAAATAGTGATATTTCGCCATTGGCCATGCAGGAATGTTTTGAAGTGCTAACGGTTGGAAGTGAAACGACAACTGTTTTCCCGGAGGAAACTGGCAAGTACGAAAGTATTTTTGTTTGCCTGGGTATCTATCCAGACAACCATGTACTAACTGGTAGTGAGGGATTGGCACTTGCAGGTTTTCTGTTCAATGGTGGACGGATATACATGGAAGGTGGAGATACCTGGGCTTTTGACGATCCCACAGCGGCTCACCCCTATTTTTCGATTGATGGCCTGGCAGACGGCAGTGATGATTTGCATACGGTAACAGGGATTGAAGGCACATTTGCTGAAGGATATGCCTTTGCCTATAACGGTGCCAATAGCTATATCGACCAGCTGGCGCCGCTTGATACAGCGTTTGTAATTTTTGCCAATCTAACTGAAGGATATGATGTGGCTATAGCAAATGAAACCGAAACCTACAAAACCATTGGAACTTCTTTTGAGTTCGGTGGTTTGGTAGATGGAGGTCATGGAAACAAAGATGGTATTATGGCTGAAATCCTCCGGTTTTTTGGGATTTATTTTGTTTGGACAGGCGAGGAGGACGCAGCTGAATTTACCTCTGCCATGAAAGTGTTTCCCAATCCAACATCAGCTAAGCTGACTGTTCAACTTCAATTGTCATCAGCCCAAAAGGCCACCCTTCGTGTATTTGATCTGGCCGGCAGGGAAGTGCTCCATCTTTCTGAAAATATTTTGCAGCAAAAAGGACTGAATCATTTACAAATGGATGTTTCCGGTTTAAAACCTGGAATATACACCCTGATCGCAAACACCAACGAAGGTCGTTTGGCAAGAAAGTTTGTGGTGGTGGACTAAGGTTTTGACTCACTAATAGACCTAAGCCGGGGGCAATTGTCCCCGGTTTTTTTTATTCTCCCTCCAGACAATTTTCAAACAAATGACAGAAGCTTTACTCCCCCGAATGTTAAAAAACCTAAATTTTTTATTGCGTTGGAATAAAACGATAAGCTGTCTTGTCAAAGTTCTATGTTAAAAATCGGGCTTGAATACTGGGCCGGAAAAGAAAAATTTTCGAACAAAATACACAAATAATGTTGGTATTCAAAAGACCCGCCTTTGTTATTGCTGCTATTTTTTCCATCTTGGGCTTGTATGGCCAGGAAGCAGAAACCCTGATTATTGATAGAGATTATTATGCCTATTCACTGAGCGGGGTACTTAAGGATTTGAGTAGCTCCTACGGGCTGTATGTTGATTACGAATTGAAAGATGTGAAGGGTAAAATGGTGTCGTCTGGTCATTACAAAATGCCATTGTCAGAATTTGTTGCTACTATTTTAGCGAATACGGATTTGCAATTTAAGATTGTAGAAAACCAAATACAGATAAAGTTAAAAGACGAAGCCCTGACGTTGAAGGACAAGGTGTATGACCGCAAGTCGGATTTTACGCTTAGCGGAGAAGTCAGAGACAAGGAAACAGGAGAAGCCCTGGCGTTTACACAAATTATTATTGAAGGAACCAACAAAGGAACCACCTGTAATGTGGATGGTTATTTTACATTATTTCACATACCAACGGATACTTCTCAATTGGTGGTAAGTTATGTTGGTTACAAAAAAAAGATCGTTTTCCTTTCTCCCCGCCTGGTTAACAACAAATTCGTTATCGAGTTGATGCCGAGTACACAACAGCTTGAAGAAGCGAATATTGTTGGCGAGCGGGAAGATATGATGCAAATAGCTGATGAAATTAGCAAGGCAACCCTGAGTCCGAAAGACATTGCTGCACTTCCCAGCCTTGGCGAAAAAGATATTTTCAGGACCTTCCAGCTGCTGCCGGGCATAAGTGGCAGCAACGAGGGCTCGGCAGGTTTGTATGTAAGGGGCGGCACACCCGATCAAAACCTGATCCTTTATGATGGTTTTACGGTCTATCATGTCGATCACCTGTTCGGGATGTTCAGCGCGTTTAATTCAAATGCCGTAAAAGATGTACAGCTTTACAAAGGAGGTTTTGGATCAGAGTTTGGGGGCCGCATGTCCAGCGTAATGGATATTGTTGGAAAAGACGGAAACGAAAAGCATTTCAATATTGCTGGCGAAATTGGTTTCTTAAGTGTTAACGGACTGGTCGAGTTCCCCTTAGGAAAAAAAGTGACGGTACTGTTTGCTGCCCGACGGTCTTTTCAGTCGGCCCTTTACAATCAACTTTTCGATAGTTTTACCGGAGATCCTGCGCCACCATCAAGCAGTGTTCCCGGAAGCCCAGGAGGAGGTAAGTTTGGCCGGCAAAAAACAACTTCAGAGCCTACATCCTATTTTTACGACCTCAACGGAAAGATTTCCTTTACGCCCACAAGCAAAGATATTTTAAGCCTGAGTTTTTTCAACGGGCAGGATAAAATTGACAATTCACGCGACATCAACAGGTCGTTCGGAAGCACCAGTATTTCGGGCAGTGTAAACGACCTCACCAATTGGGGAAACTGGGGGAGCAGCCTGAAATGGTCCCGCAAATGGGGCGAAAAATTTTATTCGAATGTCCTTGTTTCTTACTCCAATTATTTCAGCATCCGCGACCGGCTGTCACTAAACGACAGGTATGATGAAGATGGTCAGTTAACCCAGATGACCCGGGGCACGCTAGAAGACAACAACTTGCAGGATTATTCCTTCAAGATGGATAACGAATATGCTTTCAGTTTAAAAAACCAATTGAAATTTGGTTTTCAGGCCAATTATTTTGATGTGAGTTATGACTATACACGAAATGATACGATCATTATTCAGGACAGGAAAGACCAGGCGGAATTGTATGCCGTTTATGTACAGGATAAATGGAACCCTTTTAGCAAATTCACCATTACACCGGGTTTAAGGGCTTCTTATTATTCCGGAACCGACAAAGCCTATTTTGAACCACGGCTTTCCATGTCCTATTTCTTAACCGACCGGCTAAAACTGAAAGGTGCCTGGGGTATTTATTACCAATTCCTGCAAAGAATGATTCGGGAAGATATTCAAACAGGCTCAAAAGATTATTGGGTGCTGGCTGATGGAAACAGTATCCCGGTGTCGTCGGCCCAGCATTTTATTGTTGGCATATCCTATGAAACTCCGGATTACTTATTTGATGTGGAAGCCTATTACAAAAAACTGGACGGTTTAACCGAATTTACTTTGCGCTATATCCCGCAGTTTGGTACGATTAATTACAACGAGTTTTATTACCAGGGAGATGGATTTACCAAAGGGATTGATTTTCTGGCACAGAAAAAATTTGGCGATTTTAGTGGGTGGCTGGGTTATACATTGAGTGAAACAATTTATGATTTTCCGATTTATGGCGAAGACCTTTTTCCGGCCAGCCACGATGTAACCCACGAATTTAAGGCTGTGGGAATTTACAAATGGAAGGGGTGGACTTTCTCGGCAACCTGGATTTACGCCACCGGAAAACCTTATACCGAACCGCTGGGCGGCTACCAGATAGAGATGCCCGATGGCTCGGTTGAAGATATGATACTTGTGGGCCCCAAAAACGGAAGCCGTTATCCTAATTATCACAGAATGGACGTGGCTGTTTCCAAGAGCATTAAGTTTGGCGATATGGGAATAGGTTCCCTCAGCTTCTCCATTTTCAATGTATACAATCACCAGAATGTTTGGTACAAAGAATTTGAATTACAGGAAGGACAATTGATAGAAACTGACGTTACCCTATTAGGCATTACCCCGAATCTAACCTTGTCATTTAGTTTACGATAAATATGAAAAAGATAATCATCAGCACATTAGCAATCCTGTTTTTTGCGGGATGTACAAAAACTACCCAGGACATTGTTTTGGTTTCGGATATTCCGGTTGTTCAGTCTTTTCTCTTACCCGGAAGTACACCGGAAGTTATTTTATCGAAAGTCATTTATTTCACGGATGGGGAATCTGATACTGAAAATTCCATCAGCAGTGCCAGTGTCTTTCTCCATTCCGGAAACTCAAGTTTCCTGCTGTCAGAAAGTGAGGACATCAAAGGAAAATATCAATATCTTGGTGATGACCTTCTGATTGAAGCTCTGGAGACATATGGAATTTCATTTGAATACAACAACCAAGAGGTGACTTCATCCACAGCAGTACCGGCAAAACCCACGGGATTTACAAGCTCCGATTACAGTATTTATCTGACCAGGATTACGGAAGATGGCGGTTTCGGCGGAATGCCAAATAACAGCACTATTGAACTAAATTGGGATGATCCGGACAACGAATATTATCTTGTTAGTGTTCAATATCTGGAAGACACTTATGATCCGGTGAATGAATCGATTGATTACGATGATCCGGAGTCGGTGGCGAACTTCACCAGCCTTCCTGTCCAGAACAATACCTACAGTATAAAGAGCAGGCAGTTTCAATTCTTCGGGAACTACGATGTCATCCTTATGCGGATTACACCTGAATATGCTTCAGTATACGAAAGTTTAAGCCAAAGCTCACTGGATGGCCTTGCAGAACCGGAAACAAACATCACCAATGGTAAGGGAATATTTACTGCTTATCATGCAGATACTTTGCAGATTAAGGTAATTCCTCAATAGTCCTGTCAATAATTGCAAAGCCAACAATGCCTTTTTTCATCCCGTAGAGGCAAACCTTTCTGCTTATCGCTTAATTACTGCAAACCTTTTCTGCGAAGAAAACACAAGAAATCCGGTTAAAACCGGAAGCCCAGGTTTGCGTACACCTGGTAGGGATTAGATTGGAATTCTGTTTTTATCAAATTGCTAAATCCATAGCTGAAACCGGCTTCAACAAAAAAGAAAGCGATGTCGATGCCAACCCCCCCCTGCCCATAAAAACTGAAAGAATTGAGGTCATCTTTTGTAACGCCAAGATCGTTGTCGCCAACCCCTATTGCGAAAGAAGGGATAGCACTCACAAAAACACGCAGGCCTATTATCCGGCTGGTGATAGACAGAAAATTAATTCCACCGGTAATCGGGACATCAATTTGCCTGACCCCAAACGCATTGTCAAATATACTGCTTGAGTCGGGAGGAACAGTATTGTCCTTAACAATATATACCGGGTTGTTGTATCGTGCACCGACTTCCCAGTAAAAAAATCTTCCGCGCTTATAAGAAAAACCAAAATCCCATCCTACGCCCATATTCGAATAATACCTTTCATCGGCAATGTTTAACTGATTGAAATTTGCACCAACAAAAACCTTGAATTCATCTTTTCTTTTTTTATCCTTCTTTTTCTTTTTTCCATCTTCGTCTTCCTTGTCCTGGACAGTGAAGCCCGGTAAGTTGTTGTTTATTAAGGACATTTGCGCTGGCATTATATTCGAAAACAACGCAAATATTAATAAAAGGGAAAGTTTTTTTAATGGGTTGATGTTTATTTTTTTCTTCATTATTTTTGTTTTTACTTTTGAGGTTTTGCTTTGCGAAATTACAAGAAATTAATTAGCGTTTTTAAAATGAATCCAGTATAATCTATAATTATATCTACCGTGGGAAACTATTCAGGTAAATAGATGTCTATGTTTTGTTAAGCGTAAAAAAAAGTAAATTTGCCTTTCCAATATCCAAAAATCAAATCATGAAAAAAATACAATTACTCATTGTTGCTGTATTCATTGTAACTGGTCTTTTTGCTTCCGATTGGATTAAAATTAATTCCAGTCAACCCGGTCCTGCTGACATCACATTGATTTCATCAAATATTGAAAATTCAACAATTCATTTGACTTTGGATGGTTTCTGGCAACAAACTGTACAAACCCCACAGGGTGAAGCATGGCTTATTAACCTTGATGAAGGTGGTAGTAATTTATCAAAAGGTGCTCCAGATATGCCGATTTTTGCTACTTCGCTTATTATTCCGGGAGAGGCAAAAATGCAAGTTGAAATTATTTCAGCCCAATACAAAGATTTTGAAAATGTACTGATTGCCCCTTCAAAAGGCAACCTGCCAAGGACAATCGATCCTGCAAATGTGCCCTACGAATTTGGCCCACAATACAACAGAGATGATTTTTATCCCGGCAAACTGAGCCAATTGCGCGATCCTTATATTGTACGTGACTACCGTGGGCAGACAGTTTTGTTTCAGCCATTTCAATACAATCCCGTTACGAAGATATTAAGGGTATATTATGATGTAACTCTCGCAGTTGTTGAAACAGGCATTTCATCTATTAATACAATGAGTAATAATGCCCAGATAGCAAAAGTTGATAGCCGCTTTAATTCCATTTACAAACGTCATTTTCTTAACTATAATAGTATTGGAAGCAGGTACGAGCCTGTTGAAGAGCAGGGCAATATGCTGATTATTTCTTATGGTGATTTCATGGATCAAATGCAGCCATTAATCGATTGGCGAACACAAAGTGGAACAGCAGTAGAAATGGTGGATGTAGCCACCATCGGTGGTGCTTCGGATATTAAACAATATGTAGCAGATTATTACAACGACAACGGACTTACTTTTCTATTGTTGGTTGGCGATGCTGCGCAGGTTCCGTCAAGCGTTATTGGAGGGAACGATTCTGATAATGATTATGCCTATGTTGTAGGTGATGACCACTATCCTGATCTTTTTGTTGGACGCTTTTCTGCCGAAGATACCAACCATGTAAACACCATGGTGAACAGAACGCTTGATTATGAAAAAAATCCAATTGCAGATACAGCCTGGTATTCAAAGGCTATTGGCATTGGCTCAAACCAGGGTCCTGGTGATGATAACGAAATGGACTATGAACATTTGCGCAACATTTCCGATAATAAATTATTGCCATTTACTTACAACCATGCTTATGAATTGTTCGATGGTTCTCAGGGAGGAGAAGATGCAGATGGCAATCCAACATCAGCAATGGTTGCGATAGATATTAATTCCGGTGCTACAATTATTAATTATATAGGACATGGAAGCACAACATCCTGGGGAACATCCGGTTTCTCGAATAACAATGTCAATAACCTGACCAATACCGGAAAACTGCCTTTCATTTTTTCGGTTGCCTGTGTCAATGGAAATTTTGTAAACCAAACTTGTTTTGGTGAAGCCTGGTTGCGTGCCGAAGACAATGGCGAACCAACCGGTGCCATTGCAGCTTTTATGTCAACCATCAACCAGAGTTGGGCACCTCCAATGCGTGGACAGGATGAAATGAATGATCTATTGGCTGAGTCGTATGAAGACAATATCAAAAGAACTTTTGGCGGTATTGCCATGAATGGCTGTATGAACATGAATGATGTGTATGGGTCCGGTGGTGATGAAATGACCGACACCTGGACTATTTTTGGCGATCCTTCGCTTTACATTCGCACTGCTGCACCTGCAGAGATGACGGTAACTCATCCTTCTACTTTATTTATTGGCGCTTCTTCAATGACCATTACCTGCGATGCTGAAGGTGCATTGGCTGCTTTGACATTAGACGGTGAAATTTTAGGAACAGCCACCGTTGAAAGTGGGTCGGCTACCATTACTTTTGACCCGTTGGATGGACTTGGCGTCACAGACTTTGTTGTAACGGCATTTAATTATTCCCCCTATATAACAACCATTGAAATAGTACCCAACGAAGGTCCTTATGTTGTTTATGTAAGCAATGAAGTGAACGATGCATCTGGTAACGATAATGGACTTGTTGACTATAATGAAAACATATTACTTAGCATTGGGCTTTCCAATGTAGGTATTGAAGATGCGCTGGATGTGGATGCCACGATTACTGTTAGTAGTGAATATGTCGAACTGACAGATACAACTGAATTTTATGGAAATATTGCTGCCGGAGATACAGTTTCTATGCTTGATGGATTTGCTTTTAATGTTGCAGATAGCGTGCCAGATGGTCATAAAATACAATTTGATATTTCTGCACAGGATGCGGAAGGACGTGCAATATGGGAGTCTTCATTTTTATTAATTGCTCATGCTCCCATCTTGAATTGCTTTAGTTTTACTATTGATGATGCTGATGGCAATGGCAATGGAAAAATTGATCCGGGAGAAACGGTGAACCTGATTGTTGATGTGATAAATGACGGTTCATCTGAAGCTTTTAATGTGCTTGGCGAATTGATTTCAGAGAGTATTTATGTAACTGTAAATAGCGAATCACAAAGCTATGGTAATATTTCCGGATCAGAATCAGCCCAGGCTGTTTATAGTGTTAGTAGTGAAGAGGATACCCCTGAAGGGCATTTTGCATCATTTACATTTGGAATTGCAGCCGATTACAATATTTTCGGAAATGGGGAATTTACAACCATTATAGGACAGAAACCTGTCCTGATACTGAAGCTTGGAGAAAATACACCCTCAGCAGATTCTATCCAGGGATGCCTGGCAATGTTGCAAGTTAGTTGCGATGAGGTTATTGATCTTCCTGAAGACCTGAATTTATATCGCTCAGTTTTTGTTCTGCTTGGAGCATACCCGGACAACCATGAGTTAAGTGCCGAAGAAGGACAAGCGCTGGCATCCTTTCTTGATAATGGTGGCCGTGTTTATATGGAAGGTGGCGATACCTGGGCCTACGATAACCAAACTGCAGTGCATCCTATGTTTTTAATTGAAGGGGTAGCAGATGGTAATGGCGATTTATCCACAATCAAAGGCCAAACGGGATCAATAATGGAAGCGCTTACTTTTGAGTTTGATGGCAACAATAATTATATCGATCGTATTGGTGCGCAACCAGGGGCTGGCCTGATTTTTAATAACCAAAGCCCAAGTTATGGTGTGGGTGTTTCTTACGAAAGTGAAACCTATAAGACTATTGGTACTTCTTTTGAATTTGGTGGACTGCTTGACCAGGAAGGCTCGACCAAAGATGAAATGATGGCAGCCATCTTGCAGTTTTTCGACATTACCTATGAGTGGGTGGGTGTTGATGTAATTCAGGAAAGAATGACCGGGCTGTCAGCTTATCCAAATCCTTTTAGCGATAAAGTTACCATCAGTTTGATTTTGGAAGAAAGTACAAATGTGCAAATCGAGATATACAACCTGACCGGAAAGAAAGTAGAATCGATTGTTGGGGAAAAGCTAAATGCCGGAAGCCATCAATTTAATTGGGAAGCTTCGGGAATGAATGCCGGTATTTATTTCTATACCGTAAAGGCAGGAAACGAAGTAGTAACGAAAAAACTGGTATTGACCAGATAAGTCAAACGATAAGATATTTAAGCCGCCCTTCAATAATTTGAGGGGCGGCTTTATTTTATTCAGTACCCCGCTTCGAGCGTCCACACTAGAAGAATGAATAGTTTTAGAAGTTTAAGCGTGGACGCTTAAACCGGGGGGGATGGATGACTGCACTTTCCCGACCCGACGGGTTTTTTTCAACCCGGCTGGTCAAGAAACCCTCAACTGTCTCAAGTCTTCCAGCCAAGCCTGTGTGCGGGAAGGACTTGGACCTATGGGAACTTTTCCCCCCACTTCGAGCGTCCACGCTCGAAGAATGTCCCGACCCGGGTCAAGAAATTAACATCAACCACGGAATAAATCCTGCCTCCACTTTGTCTAATGGCTAAATAAACTTTTTAAAATTGAAAAAATGAAAAAATCTGGAATAGTAATCTTATTAGTTGCTTTTGTAGGAATGAGCCTGACAATGGCACAACAAGGCCGTCAACAGCAAAACGATACGGAAATGAAAGCGTATTTTGAAAAAAATATTCTTCCTGTTGTTGAAGCAGAGCAGAAAAACTTTTACAAAGCACTTTCTACTGATGAAATAAAAAAACTTGAAGAGTTGAAAGGGCAAATGAAAACACGCATGAACAGAACGGGAAAAGGAAACGGTAGTGGAAATGGAAATGGAAATGGTAGGGGAGGACAACAACAAGGCAGGCAGGCTTTTCAATCATTGTTTACTGAAGCCTCAAAAATTGCCGATGCACATCCAAAAGAAAAGAAACATTTTCAGAAAACAATGGATGACAACAAAGACAAATGGATGCAAGACCTGACAAAAATCTGCGAAGAAAATAATCCTGGTGGTGGCCGCGGTCACTACGCTAATAACAGTCCAATGTTTGATCATTTTTCAGATCCGGGTTGGTTATTACTTTGGGACAAAGACAGGAAAAACTTTCAGCAGATGGCACGAATGGGAAGAAAAGGTTCTGCTATGCATGGAAGTGGAATGGGAAAAGGCAATGGACAAGGAAAAGGCAGACATGGTGATGGAAACGGTGAAGGAGGAGGACACGGCAATGGAATAGGAATGCAAAATGGAATGGGTCCGAATCAAAATATAAACCCTGAGCTTAGGGCTGAGATTCGTGATTATGCACAGAAAAATATCATCCCTGTAATTTCAAAAGAACGCAAAGCTTTCGACAGCATTTTAAATGATACTGAAAAAGATCAAATTGCGCTGGCACAAGGAAAAAGGAAAGCACGGAGAATCATGTTCAGGGAATGGTATAAAAGTGAAGATTTTGATCCCGGAGCCCGTCGCGACGATCCCAATTTTGACATGATGCGTGAAGACATGCAAAAGAGCATGAAAGAAGTTAGGGCAATTGCAGCGACACACGATTCTGAAATCGAAAAATCAATGGACAATATCGACGCTTATTCAAAAGTATGGGCGTCTAAAATCAAGACGATTACCGACAAATACCAAAGCGGTCAAAATAATAATTCAAGAGGATATAACCATCATTTACGCCAAATGGCCAGTCCTGTTAACTTTCTGTTGTTCAATTATAATGAGACAGAAAATACATCCTTATTTGATATCGATAGAAAAAACATGTTGATCGTAGAAGTTTATCCCAATCCGGCAACAAGCCATGCAACAGTTCGTATTGCCGGAATACACAACCAACTTACAGAAGTGAATCTTTATACCAAAGAGGGGAGTATGATTAAACCTTTGTATAACGAACAGGTGGAGGGGGAGGAAGTCACTTTTGGTTTCAGCGTTGCCGATCTGGAAAACAATATTTATCTCGTCAAAGTAAAAGCCGGTGAAACAGTTGTTGCCCGGAAAATCATAGTACAGAAATAAATTTACGCGCTTTGGGCGGCCACGCTCGAAGAGGGTAAATTTGTTTTGGTAGTTGATAAGAATTTAAGCATGGACGCTTAAACCGGTGGGTAGTTGGGGGCTCTTCCAGATTTGTAATCTGGAAGTAAAGGATATAGGTTTCGGGGCTCTTCCAGATTTGCAATCTGGAAGTAAAGGACAAAGGATTTCTAATCCTCCACCAATAGATCACAGATATAATGCCCTTGATTTGGAATTGCAAATTCCGAATAGTTGGAAATTAAATAAAATCCTTCACCTTTATCAAATCAATGGCAAAAGGATACTGCGAACCGCTAAGTGTAAAAACCTGGTTTTTATGGCTGTCAACACCCACGGAAACTTCGGCTGCTGAATCAGCAAAAACAGCGTCCACATCTACCACCGTGTCTTTGGCAATGGTAATTTGCACACTTTCACTGTAGAAAAGTTGCTCGGCGATAAACAATTGTTTCAGTTCTTTTCGGAATTCTCTCGGCATTTTTTCTTTTAATTGCTCGATGGCCATTTCAACTTTCTGACGTAAACCATCCTTTAAAATCTTTGTTTTTATTTTTCCGATTTCAAATCCCAGTACTTTTGAACGATCTATTTTGCCATCAAGCTTCACTTTTACTGATGGAATTGATAAGGCGCCATTTGCTGAAAAACTGTCTTTTATCGACAGGCCTGCAAAAGAACCCGTAAGGCTTTTCACATCTTTAAGTTTCTTTTTAAGTGATTCGGCTTCGACAATAGAAACGCCAATTTTAAAAGCTATATTGTAATTGCAAAATTCGAGATGCCTTTTTCCAGTGGCTTTCTTTTTGAACAAATCACCCAATGCGATATCCTCGTTGGTGTGTTTCAGCAATTCAAGTCCGTTGTATTGTTTTGCAAATTCTTTTACTGTTTGATTTTTTCCCATGAGTTTATTTTGTAGTTAATGGTTTGAAAAAATGGCCCGTAGACCTTTGTTTGCAGGATTTTTGTTGATTATTGGATATTAATATTTCTTCTCATTTTTCTAAAAATGTACTCATCGGCTATAAGGTATGCTTAGTTGTTGTGGGGTTGTACTTTATTTAAGTCTTTCTGTATTCTTATAATTTACAAATACATATGCCAAATAAATTACATTGTCACCTATTTCATAAAAAATAGAGGTCTGTTTGCTTAAGACAGCTTTCCTAAGTCTTGGTTGAAATGTCGATACCGGAAATATTCGAGGATTTCTTTTGATAAGATCAATTTGCTTTGACAGCTTTTCTTTAAAGTTGTCAACTTCTCTCTGAGTCCATTTAGTTGCTAAATAATCAATTATCTCTTCGAGATTTTGAATTGCCTCTTCAGTCCAAAAGATTTTATAGTCCATACTTTCTCTTTACATCTTCGTGTGAGACTATTCTTCCATCATCAATATCTTTAAGGCCTCTTTGAATTCCTTGAGTTTGTTGTTCTGTTAAATCGTTCCACCAATCATGATTTATAAATCTTGATTCTTTGACAACCTTTAAATAATTTAGTGTTTCTAAATCATTAAGTTTTGTTAGCCATTCAATTAGCTCAAGTTTAATTGTCTCCTGCTCCATTTTTTAATTTTTATTCAAAGTTACAATATTTTTATCAAAACAGTCAATTTCATTAGAATTCTTTGCATAACCCTACAACGTTGAGTTTATGGTTTTGTGGCGGTTTTGAAACACAAATCTTTCAACTTACACCAATGGTTTATTATTGTTAAAAAGATCATATTTAGCACTTAAACCGCCATAAACTATATGCATTGTTGGCAGCTGGCTTTTTCCATTTCTGTGTTTCTTATGTGGTGGCAAGACATACTTATTGACAAGTTTTGGTCGTGTGTTGGGCTTTTCGAGCGACTTGACAATGTGTATGGCTTTAGCGCTGGCAGTGATTTTTCTTTACAATAATTGGATAATGCAGAAGATTTTACAGATTAAGTATTTTAGCTTCATAATCAAAATAATCATCAAGAGATTTCCTTGAAAAATTTGTTAGGCGTTTCGTCTGTTGAATTGTACAATGTTTACATTTTGTAAACTTTTCAGTCTCCCTGATTAAGCTATTTAAGAA
>QMPA01000029.1 GCA_003650365.1 Bacteroidota bacterium
ATTTTATCTAAAGAAAAGGGTACTTCGGGAATATCTTTCTTGCTCATAAAACTAAACTTGGTGTAAAAATTTCTTACGCTATGAAGTCGTTAAAAGTTGAATGCCTTTTATTGCTTTTTCAGTATTGCAGTCCTGTATTAGATTTGTACTACAACCATTTCTTTCTTTTGAAATAGAACAACAAACCAACAACCACGGCGGTCATAACCCCCCAGATTATATAATAGCCATACTTTAAATGCAATTCAGGCATAAAATCGAAATTCATTCCATAAATACCGGCGATAAATGTTAGCGGAATAAATATCGATGCAAAAATAGTGAGTACTTGCATTATCTCATTCATTTTATTGCTTAAGCCCGACATATACATATTTAGAAAATCATTAAGCTTATTGTATTGGAATTCTATTTCTTCTGTTATCTGGACAAGGTGTTCGAAAACATTATTGAAATACTTTTTGTTAGCTTCTGATATACAATCAATATCACTTTTTTTAATTGTGGAAACAGCATCCTTCAAAGGAACAATTGCCTTGTTGATAATGGCCATTTCTTTTTTCAGCTTGTAGATTTCTTTGTAGGTATTGTCATCATGTTTTTTTAATAAATCTTCCTCTGTCTGCTCAATTTGTTCTCCGATAGTATCCGCGATGAGGTAATAATTGTCAACAATTGTATCCAGCATACGGTAAAAAATATAATCTTCCCGCTTCGTCTGGATATTTTCTTTTTCGAGATGAAGCCTTTTTTCGATAATGCCAATTATATCCGACCCGCTTTCTTCGAATGAAAGCAAATAATTTTGGCTAAGTATCAGGCTGAGTTGCTCAGTCGCTACATCCTTATCACTATTTGTGAGTTTTAGCATTTTAAGCGTTATAAACAGGTAGTTGTCAAGAACTTCTGCGCCGGGACGTTGTTCTGTATTCATTATGGCTTCCAATACAAGAGAATCAATATTGAATTGTTTGCCTACTGATTTAATAACAGTGGCATCGTGTACACCATGAATGTTAATCCAATTTATAGCATTATCTTTTCTCTTTTTTATAGAATCGGAAATATTGGAAAGTTCAATTTCTTCACTAAAACCTTTTGAAACATCTATTTTAGCGATGCTTACTTTTTCCGTTCTTTTTGTCCCGACATAAACCAATGAACCCGGGGGCAAGCCAATCTTTTTAGCATATTTTGTATTTTGCTCTGTCATTGCATATCAATTTGATTAAATCCTTTTTATACATTATTTCTTTGTGTAATAGCTATGCCACAAAGTTACGCAAAGAAACCACAGAGGTGCACGAAGAGATAGCAAACCAGATTCAAAAAATAAGCTCAAACACATCAAATCAATATTTAAGCGTTTTGTTATTTAAGCTCAACAAAAAAGAAAGCTTATAAAAAACTGGAAATAAGGCGGGCAAGGGCATAACTTAATCGCTTCAGGATTCCTTGTTTTATCCAATCTTCATAATTTAATTCATCGCATTCGGTCAGATCATTCAGATAAACTTTCTCCAGTTGTTTGGCAAAGTTTGGCCCGTAAATTACAATCAACAAATTAACTAATGGCTGGGACAAGCTATTGGACATAACGATTTCATTAACAATTATTTCACAATCTTCTTTCGAGCATAACTTCCAACTGCCCGATTCTGTCGAGCAAATGGAGTGCAAGGGCAGCACCCGCCAGGTTTACATCTAAATCATTTTGAAAGCGTAGGACCTTGCGCACATTTTCAACATTGGAAAAAGGAAAACGCCATGATTTTTTACTTTGTCCCATCGGTTCCAAAATACCTTCGTCCACCATTTCGATGATTAATTCTGGCAGCGAGTTACATATATCGCACAGTTGCAATAAAGTGAGGTCATTTTCCTCGTCAGTGATTGTACCCTGGTAAACTTTTATAACATTATATTCCATAATATTTTACCTCCCAAAGTTTGCTCTTGGATTAAAATTCAGATTTTTCATTTCTTCATACACTTTCCTGGCCTTTTCATCGCTTGCAGGTGGCAATACAATATTGACTACCACATACAGGTCACCAGCTTGTTTTGCAGGGATGCCTTTTCCTTTCAGCCTTAGTTTTTTGCCTTGTGCCGAGCCTTCAGGAATTTTCAGTTTAATATTACCTGCAGGGGTTGGTACATTTACCTGTGCACCCAATGCAGCTTCCCATGGGGCTAGTGGTAAGTTGATGTAAACATCAGCACCTTCAACCCTGAAAGTCCGATGCTTTTCAAACTCAATTTTAATGTACATATCCCCGGCCGCTCCACCATTGTAGCCATCCGAACCTTGTCCGGCCAGCCTGATTTTTTGGCCATTTTTAATTCCTTTGGGGATTTTTACATTGAGGCTTACCTTTTTATTTATCCGTTGTCCATCAGGTGAGATGGAAGGTGTTTCAAAGGTGATTTTTCTTGAGGCTCCTTGAAATGCATCTTCCAGCGGAATCACAATGGATGCATTAATATCTTCACCTTTTTGCTGTACATTCTGCCTGGATGACCTGCCCCCTTGCCGTCCTCCGCCAAATAATGATTCAAAGAAGTCGCTGTATTGACCGGCATTTTCAAATCCGCCGCCAAAATCAAAACCTCCTCCTCCTGAGCCAAAACCGGCATCCTGGTATTGTTGTTGTTTCTGATATTGTTCCCTTTCTTTTCCTGTTTTCCAATCCGCTCCATATTGATCATACAGTTTTCGTTTCTCAGGATCTTTCAAAACTTCGTAAGCTTCACCTAATTCTTTGAATTTCTGTTCGGCATCAGAAGCTTTATTCACATCCGGGTGATACTTACGCGCTAATTTGCGGTACTCCTTTTTAATTTGGGCCGCTGTAGCTTTCTTGCTTATTCCCAGAGTTTTATAGTAATCCTTATAATTCATTATGGCTTAGCTAAATTAATTTGTATGTATAAAATCCTGAAGGGCATATTTATTGGCATTATCCATTTCGCGCTCCATTCGCTTTCGCTGATTTATTTCAGGATGGGCTTCTTCATTTTCATTCACAGGATTATATTTATGATACCTTATGCATTGTCAATGCTTTGTTTGTTCTTGTCAATAATAGCCTGTGCTTCACCCTGTGTACCCAAAAAGATGGCAACCCATTTGGTTTTTGGATTTTGTTCGAGTATAATTTTGATGGCCATTGTAAGTGGTACGGAGAGAAACATGCCGACTGTACCAAGTATGAATCCCCAAAAAATAAGGGATACGAAAACAACAAAGGTTGAAAGCCCCATGCCTTTACCCATCATTTTTGGTTCGACAACATTTCCTATTATCATATTTACTGCAACAAATACCCCGGTCGTCCAGATTACCCCTCCAAAACCAAGTTGTACAGCAGCAAATAAAACAGCCGGAACTGCAGCAATAATAGAACCGATGTTGGGAATGTAGTTTAACAGGAAAGCAATCAGTGCCCAGATAATGGCATAATCAACACCAATAATAGCGAGGCTTATCCAGATAAGTGTACCTGTTAAAAGGCTGGTCATGGTTTTTATGGATAAATAGTGACGGATACTCTCCCCTATTGTATTAATAAAGGCCAGGGAACCTCCGACGCCTTTTACGATTGCAGTCGTCTTAATTTTGAAACTGTCCACTTCCATCAGTAGGAAAAGCACAAGGAAGAAAATGGTGAATGCATTGCCCATAAAACCACCCAGTTGCCCCAGAAATCCTGCTGTAATACTCATGACCTTTGAGGGGTCAAACAGCTTCGTCATTTCATCAGTTGAAATTTTGACGCCATTATTATCAGCAAACTGAAAAATGGCAGCTCCCATTTCACGAAGGTTTTGCTCATATTTTGGTGCATCTTCTGAAAAGGAGGATAAAGATTTACCGATGAGTTCGCCAAAACCAACAAATATTCCAATTATTGCGATAAAAACAATTGTAATAGCAAGGCCCTGCGGTACTTTCTTTTTTTGAAGCCAGGCAATAGGTTGGGCACAAATGATACTGATAAAGAGAGCCATTAATAGCTGGGCAATCAGAGACTCGGCATACATCACCCCTGCAATGATAATGATGATAGCGGCAATATTTAGTGCGATGCTGTTTTTGCTGGCAAGCGAATTATTATCTCCCATGGTGTTAACGTTTTTTGTCCCAAATTTAAAACTATTTCTTAATAAAACCTGCGTTCTGTCTTTCTGAGTGTTTGTTAAGGTCTCAATTGTTAACCATAATCGCACACAATATTTGAATCATACTTAAGAAGTTTCTCTTTTTTTCCATCATAATCCATATGGCTCAAAAAGTGTTTAATGATATTGATGCGTGCTGTTTTTTTGTCATTGGCCTGAACAATTCGCCAAGGTGCAAAGTCAAAACTGCTTCTATTAAACATTTCATCTCTTGCTTCTGAATAGTCATTCCATAATGCCTGTGCTTCAGCATCCATAGGGCTGAGTTTCCACTGCTTCAGCGGATCTTTTCTTCGCGCTTCCAATCTTCTTTCTTGCTCATCTTTTGAAATATCAAGGTAATACTTATAGAGTTTAACACCTGCCTCCGTTATCATTTCCTCAAAGTTGCCAATCCCATTCAGGAAGTTTTCATGCTCTTTTTCAGTACAAAAACCCATTACCTTTTCAACACCGGCACGGTTGTACCAACTGCGGTTGAAAAAAATAATCTCCCCACCAACAGGCAATTGCGCTATGTATCTTTGCATGTATAAAGCACGTTTTTCTCTATCTGAAGGTTTATCCAGGGCAACAGCGCGCATATTTCTTGGACTCAAATGCTCAGTGAAGCGTTTTATGGTGCCGTCTTTTCCGGCAGTATCCCTTCCTTCAAAAATGATACAGACTTTTTCATCCTGCTTAATCACGCTCCTTTGAAACTTTATGAGTTCAATCTGCAACTCATTCAACACTTGATAATATTCTTTTTTCTTCATGCTATTTCACCTTGTGGTTAATTAGGCTTTATCCAAAAAGTTAATGTTGTTAATAGACTGTCCGCCTATGGCAGACTTTTGTGAATAAACCTTTACAGCCCCAAATAAAATTTAGGGCTGTAAAGGTTTTATTGCTGAGCGTCTTTATGGCCAAGCTTTTAAATATGATGACCAGTCTATATTACGTTCAGATAACCATTTTTTGGCACCTGAAAGCTCATCGTTTTTAAAATCCTTTTGTACTATTTTAAACTAAACGAAAAGATAACATTATAAATACCTGCAACCAATATCATAATACCCACCCAAAGTGCGAGGGTCATACCTGCAAAAAGCGGGTTGAACATAATAATATTGGCAAATAATAAAATAAGGATTCCTGATATAATTTTCATACCCTTGTTTCCATCTGCTGAAAAAGCATCAATAATTAAATAGATTCCATAAAATGCAGCCCAGAAACCGAAAACAAATGGAAGAACCTCTGCAGTAACAAGCGGATTAGCCATTAAAATATATCCCAGGAAAAGGTCGAGAACCCCTCCAAAAACGGTCCAGCCCCAATTTGGGTTCACCGCTCTTAATGCGAAACCCCGATAGATTTCAACGCCACCTGTTATAAAAAGGCCTATACCAATCCAAAGACCCAAAGCAATTAATGCGCCACCAGGACTTGATAAAATTAGTATTGCCAATAAAATCATTATGATTCCTTTAATAAGAACCATGTACCAATTTGAAGAAACTTGATTTTCCATGTGTAAATGTTTAAATGATTAATAAGAATTTATTTATAAAAATGATATACTTCTGATGTTATTGTAATTTTAATTATTTATCGTCCGATTGACAGCTTAATTGATAATTTATTGTAGGCACTATAAGCAAAGATGCTTCCATATAGAATGATATTGAATGGAAAGTGCAAATGTATAATTAAGAATGATGCTAAATAGAATTACAAGTGGACAAAAAGCAGACAGTAGAGCATCGCAACTGTACGTCATTGATTAAAATTAGAATTGCTAGGGTCTAAGAATCTCAATCTGCGAAGCCGCAATGCATCGCGGCTGTACAGCATTGTTTCAAATAATAACTTCTTAGGTCTAATAGTCTCAGGTCTAAAAGTCTTAAGTCTAATCTTACCTTCTTCGGCCACCGCCACCGCCTCCCCGGCTCATTCCACCACCGCGGCTTCCACCACCACTATATCCAGATGAGCGGGAACGGTTGTAATTCTGTGTACCCGTGCTCCGGCTTTGATGTGATCTGTCCATCTGTTGTCTCTGTTGGGAAGACATGCCGGAAGATTGCCTTTGTTGCGTCTGTCCGGTTGAAGGTTTGTGCTGAGGCTGCTGAGCGGGTTTCTGTTTTGGTTGCTGAGCAGGTTTTTGACTTGGCTTTTGACTTGGCTTTTGCGAAGGTTGCGTTGATGGACGGCTGCCTTTATTGTTCTTGTTCTCCCAGTTACCACCTTTATCGCGTTGATAAACGTTTCCTTTCTTATCAGCATAAACATTGTTTGGTTTTGAAGAAGGACGTGCTTTATTGTTCAGGTTTTTGTTGCCTTGTTGCGTTCGCGCCCTGTCGGCTGTTTTTACACCGGTTGATCGGTTTTTATAAACATTTGAATTTCTTGATCCCGCAGCATAACCTGCCCTGGCACCATGAGCATAACCACGGTTGTATCCATGGTGATAGCCTCTGTTGTATCCATGTCGATAACCACGATGATATCCTCTTGGGCCAAAGTATGCCCTTCTGTAAGGATGAAAACCCCATCCAATCCAACCATAGCTGAAACCAACAGAGAATCCCCAACCTGTCCAGGGATTATAATGTACACCAAATCCAAATGTTACCGGTCGTGGGTAATAATATGCACCATACCAGGGGCGATAATAATATCCGGTTCCATAAACAACACATCCGCCGTAAACATAAGAATAGTTGTATCCGGGAAGGTATCCCACATAAACTACTTCCGGTGTTGATTCGTAGATGTAAACATATTTCACATTATAGGCTTCTGATTCCGGTGGAATCTGGTCAACCTCATCGGGACGGACATCGCTTACTATCCATGGTCCTGTTGGTTTATCGGCTACAAACCAAATGGCGTCATCCACGCAATAGTATTTCTTATCAATCAATAAAACGGTTTTGTCTGTATTTTTGGCTATTGCCACATCTGTCCCCTCTATTTTTTCAAATTTCGGATCGCCATCCCATTGCACTTCTACCGTAGTTGTTTTACGGTCAACCGTTGCAGTTTGTGGGACACTCTGCTCCAGCAATGCTTCCTCTGCTTCGGGCGTTCCGGGGATACTTGCACGTACATCGGCCATATCTGAATCCTCGGGTATTTTGGAGAAATCCTCCGGTAAATCTTTGGGCTCGGTAAATTTCCAATCGCCATCATTCAGACTTTTTGAATAGAACCATCTGCCGGCAATTAATACATAATGGTTTTGCGAATTGATGTCCATTACGATGTCTTCCGAGCTATTTGAAACATACAATAATGTTGTTCCTTCAATGGAAGCATAATCAGGCTCTCCATCAGTTGAGACCAGTTCAGAAGGTTTTGTTACCACAATTAATTCAGGTGCTTCGGTTATGCTCTTCGAGATAGAATCTTGTTCTTCTTCCTGGATATTATCAGCAGCAAATTTTTCAATATCAGAAGGCACCTTCTCCGTATGTTTATATCCTGAAGAAACACTGTTTGAAACATACCAGAACTTTCCTCCCTTGATGTAATATTTGCTTTTTTCTTTTACTATGAAGAATGGTGTATTGACAACGTACTCAAATCCTGCACCTTCAACTTCTTTTAGTTTTGGGTCACCATCAATACTTATCAAAACAGAAGGCGTTGTACGGAAATAAATATCCGGTGGGTTATTGTTCAGGTTTTCTGAAAGTGATTTTAGGTCCTCAACTTCTTTAAGGCTGGCAGTTAAGCGGTCGAGTGACATCACCACATCCCACGATTGAATCTCCTCTTCAAGTAATTTAGAAAACTGCTCAATTCTGCTCGTGTCTTCAATGCCCGGGAAATAAACCCTCTCGATATCAATATTCTCAATTACGGCAGTTCTTTCTTCCAGATCGGTAGCCAGTCGGGCTTTAAACCACAAAGCACCAAATACGAGCTCTTTGTCCTTTTCTTTTACTGAAAGGGCCATCCTGCCTTCCAGGATATTATTTTTAAAACCATCGTATTGCGGCTGGTATAAGGTAACTGTTGTATTTTTCCTTTCAATTTCCTTTGGCCAGTGAAAGCCTTCTTCTTCAGCAAATATTGACGGGATAGCAATGAGTGTTGCGATGATAATCAGCAATAGGTTTTTCATTTTTCTGATTTAAGTTTTATGGTAAATTTTATGAGCTTACAAAACTATACAATTATTCTGCCAAAGATATTGAACAACCTTCCAGAGTCGGCACGACCTGGAAGCATTGTGAGCTGAATCCTGTTAGACGCTTCCAGGTTCTACGAACGCTGGAAGGTCTTTGCACGCTGGAAGGTCTTAATAATAATCAGCCTTTTTTTCGGCTTTTTCTTTATAATAAATATGGTTGTTTTTAAACATGGCAAACGACAACGAAATATACCACACATTGGCTTTGAAGCCTTTATAAGGCTGAACACCATCGCTTTGTGTATAATTCTGATTGAAAAACTCTGAGAAATAGTATTTGAATTTTAAAGTAAATCCGTAAGGGAATTGTACGCCCAGAAAAGCAGAATTGTAAAACGAAGGAACACGTGGACTGAACCAGGCTGTAATTTTATTGTCTTGTTTGGCATTGTTAATGAATGTCTTCTCTTTATAGTGAAAAGGGAATTCAATTTCGTAACCACCAAAAAATAGAAACTTATGCATATTCCCGATTTTAAACCCGATGGGAATCGCCAGGTTGTAATTCCTGTATTTTTTCTTCAGATTAATATTGGTATCGGGAACCTGATAAATAAAGCCAACATTTCTTACAGCCCCGCCAAAAATCAATCCGAAGTGTTTTCCAAAATCAGCATTACCAAAAACCTGCACATTGAAAACAGGTGCCCAGCGTAAAATATTCCCACCGGGAGTTCCATTGTTATTGGTTTGAGCAAAGGAAAAAATCATTTCCAGACTACTGGTTGCATAAACTTTGTTTTGCGCTTGGCTGGTGAAAAAAGTAGCAGCCACGATCAAGAGACTAAGGATAAGTTTTTTCATTTTATTGGTTTAAGTCAGTTTTTGGATTCAGAGCAAAACTACAAGAAAAAGGGCTGACAACGAATTGCCAACCCTTCTTGAAAAAATAATTAATTGTCTTATTGTGGCGACTAACCTTAAACTTTGTCCAAATGCACATCCACTTGAGGGAAAGGAATACTGAGACCATGTTTGTTAGTATTCTTGTAGAACAATTCGTTCATAGCAAAAAATACATCCCAATAATCTTCGCCTTTTACCCATGCCCTGGCAGTTATATTTACCGAACTGTCAGCCATTTCGCCTAAGAAAATAGTTGATTCCGGATCTTTAAGAACTCTGCTGTCAGCATCAAAAAACCCCTGAATCATTGCTTTGGCTGTGTCAAAATCATCACCATAAGCAATACCAAAACTCCAGTCAACGCGGCGGGTAGGCTGTGTACTGTAATTGGTTAATGCTCCGGTGGATAAACCGCCATTAGGAATAACAATCGTTTTGTTGTCTAAAGTCAACAGTATTGTTATAAATATTTCAATTTCCTCAACAATACCTAAATAGCCTTGGGCATCAATAAGGTCTCCTACTTTAAATGGTTTGAAGATCAAAATCATAACGCCACCGGCAAAGTTTTGTAAAGTACCCGATAAAGCCAAACCGACTGCCAGGCCGGCTGCACCAAGAATAGCAATAAAAGATGTCATCTGAATTCCCAGCATCATCAATACACTGATGAAGAGAAGAATTTTCAAAGTGATACTCATCATGCTCTTTAGGAATGATCTGAGTGATGGATCGGTATTTTTCTTTTCCATCGTTTTGCCTACTTTGTTCATGATAACTTTGATAATCCAAAGTCCAATCAGAAGAACAACAATTGCGCCCAGTAATTTCATACCCCAGGCCAGGCCATGTTCTGTCGCCCATGCCATTAGTTTGTCAGTGTTTGCGGTTAAATTGTCAACATTTTCCATTCTATTTTGATTTAGTTAATAATGAAAGCAAAAGTATAAAAAAAGGGATGTGAGTGGAAGGTTAAGCGTTAGGTGTTAAGCGTTATGAGCTAGGTGTTAATTGTTGATTTGAAACAGAATCAGTTCCCGAGACAAATGCCCAGCCCTCTGGCTGTTTTTACCAATGTGCTGTTTTTACCAATCAGGTTGGGTTTGGCGATGGCTTTTTTTAGAGGGACGGCCACAAAATCGGGATGTTGGTAAGAGACCATTTTTCCAAAATCGCCTGCCAATGCCATCTCAAAAGCTTTCACCCCAAACTGTGCTGCCAATACCCGGTCATAAGCGATGGGAACTCCGCCACGTTGCAAATGTCCCAATACCGTTTCACGCATTCCGTGTTTGAATCCTACTTCTTTTAAGTCGACAATTAATTGCTGGGCAATGCCTCCCAGTATCCGATTTTCGTATCCTGCTTCTTTACTATTCTCACTTACAACTTCTCCCCCTTTTGGAAAAGCACCTTCAGAAACAACAACTACTGCAAAGCCCCGGTCGAATGTAAACCGCTTTTCAAGAGCAGCCTTTACTTTTTGAATATCGTAAGGTATTTCAGGGATAAGACAAACTTCGGCACCACCTGCCACCGCTGCATTCAGGGCAATCCATCCGGCATCGCGGCCCATCACTTCCAATACGAAAACACGGTTGTGGCTAGCAGCTGTAGTAACCAGTTTATCAACAGCTTCTGTTGCAATTTGAACGGCAGTTTGAAATCCAAATGTAAAATCGGTAGATGACAAATCGTTGTCGATGGTTTTAGGAACACCAATAATGTTTAAGCCTTTTTTAAATAGTTTCTCAGAAATCTGCTGCGATCCGTCGCCGCCAATATTGATGACAGCATCAATGTGCATGGCTTGTAATTTGCGGATCATTTCATCTGATCGGTCAATGGTTTTCCAGTTCCCGTTTTTATCTTTAACCGGCCATGAAAAAGGACCTCCTTTGTTCGTAGTTTCAATAATTGTCCCACCCTGAAAATGGATACCGGCTACTTTTTTAGTATTGAGTACCACTACTTCTGAAGGTTCCCAAAGGATACCGTTAAAAGCCTGGATGCTTCCGAGTACTTCCCAGTGCCTTTCTTTGGAAGCCCGGTGAACAATAGCGCGGATTACTGCATTTAGTCCGGGGCAATCGCCGCCGCCTGTTACTATTAATAGTCGTTTCATTGTTATCGTTTAATTACTTTTAGGGTGACAGTTTTTGATATTCCCTCAAAGCCCATCTCCAAAAGATAAATTCCGGAAGATTCATTACTGAGGTCAATACTTATCTTTTTCCCGTTTCCGGGATGAATGCTTAAAACCTGTTCACCACTTAATTTGAAGACAGTGATTTTGTCTGCTCGTGGCGCTGTAAATTCAATTTGCACAATCCCTGATGTTGGGTTTGGAAATACATTGATTGACGAAATAAATTCTTCGTAAACGCCTGAACCTTCCTCAACAGTAAAAGTAGCTGCTTGCGTTTCGGAGAGAATATTTCCACTTTTGTCAGCAACCGATTCGCCAGGAATACCAACATAATAAGTTTGAAGTGCGATTAATGTGTCAGGTTTTACAGTAATTATTTTCTTCCATAAATCAATGGTTGCTGAAAAGGAAACACCTTCACCCGATTCGTCATTTTCTTTCAAAACAATAAGATCAATCAAGTCAGAATTTTTAATTGTACTGCCATCAGCTTTTACAATCGATTCGTTAAAAGTTATCGTGATAACCGTATCCGGAGAAATATCGGTGCTGCCGTCTTCGGGTTCAAAACTTGCAAAGGGGGCCGAGTTGTCAGCTATTGAACCCTTCAGATAAACCTGGCGTGCGATAAGTTGGGGTAAACTATCGGCAAAAAGCGATTCGGAATAAATTGTTAAAATATCATTGATTTGTCCCAATTGATTTGGGTAAAAGCTGACAATGATGTCAGAATATTCTCCGACCGGAATAGTGAATGGCATGGTTGTGGGCACCGTATATGAATCAAAATGATTCGATGTGCCGGTAATTGTAATTTCCCTATCACTGGTATTGGTCAGTCTGATGATATTTACCCATGGTACGTAATCGTCATATTCTCCAAAATCGATGGTGTCCCAATTTGTCGTAAACAAATCTGTTTTCCAGTCGAAGCGAAAAGCCCGGTAAGTAGAAACACTGTCCGGAAAATGCAATTCCCATTCTTTCGACCCTGTTTCGTCAACCTCGGTAACGCTTACAGGCCAGGTGAGCCCCCAGCCAATTAAGGTGTTGTTGTTATCGAGCCTTTGAGAACTTCCGGTTGCTCTTCCGTAAACAGGCGGATTATTGACATAATTCCAAACCAATGTAGCTGTTAGTTCTTCTTCATCAATTGCATATTCAAGCGATTGCGAAAATTTAGGGCTGTGGTAATTGCCGTTATCGTAAAGGCTGATATTGCCATTTTCAAGTCGCCGGATATTATGTTGGTGGTAAAATCCAATGGTGTCGTTAGTGAAGTTAAACATGTTCTTCTGTGCATGCAGTCCGAAGCGCCAGATAATGTTTCCTGTATTCCGGTCTATCTTTGTAATTTCATCCATTCCACGGCAGCACAACAGCAAGTTTCCATCATGATCAACTTCGAAAGCATTACCATGCACATAGTCGATTTTTGCTCCTGTATAATCGATAAAGTTTCCATCGGTGATTTCAAAATGATCCCAACTTCGCCATTGAAAAATTACATTGTGGTCGGCATCCAGTTCTTGTACAATAAATCCAATTACTGTAGCATTGGGATTGCCGCCTTCAACTACGGTATCCATACCCACCAGTTGTGGATCGTAAGCCATCAGAAAGTGATTTCCATCTTCGTCCATCAATAAATCGTGCTGATCGACAAGGTATCCGTTTCCCATGGTCAATGTGTCGATAATATCGTATTTGCTGTCTAAGACGAGATATTTATTCACCAATGGATTTTTCCGGTCGAATTCACAAACAGCAAGACGGTTGTTCGAAATTACTTTAAAATCGTTGTTCGCAATTGGCCATTTTCTATAGAATATTGGTGTTCCGTAACTGTCCATTATTATCGAATAAAACCGTTGCTGAAGGCCCCAGCTTCGTGGTGATACAAAATTGTAACCCGGTGCGGGATTGTCATATTCGACAATCAGTGGTGTCGGGAAATCTGCGGGAAGTTCAATTGCCCCACTTAGTTTTTCTTTTTTTCTTGAAAGGTCCGGGGAGGAATTTTGTCCGGAAATTTGTCTTGTGGCAATTTCATTTTCGTACTCCTGTTCGTAATATTGGCGAAGCAGTGGCAGGTTGTTTTCATTCGTAGTTGTAAATGAAAACCGAACGGAATTCATTTCTATTCCACTTACTGTTTCAATTCCTTCTGGCAATACAACAGTTATAGATTCTTTGTACTGAAAAGCAGTATTGGGATAGAAAATTAATGTGCGTTCATCTTTTGATAAAATCAATTTTCCTTCGATCAATCCACTCGCAGAACCGCTCACTTTGATCAAGGGATTGTCGATACTGGATTTATTAATTTTCTCGCCCTGACGAAAAACAATCGTACTTTCCGGATTGATAAACTTTGATCCGGGAACAGGGGAGAGGTAATTCCAATTGTTTTGGGATTGAAGGCTGTTGGTGAAAAATGAACCCAAGAAAAGGATTAAAAGAGTCAAGCTGATTTTCATTGCGAATACATATTAAAATTTATAATTCGCAAAACTAATAAATATGGTCGCTTTTTGGCCGTGTTTTATTTGATGTGCCAGGTAATATTGCTCATCTTGGTTTGGCTCACGACTTTTGCTGAGGTATTAACAAAAGTCTCAAAGTTTATAGGAAACAAGAATTCGTTACCATTTTTTTCTGCCACGCCGGCCACCTTCACCACTGTTTTTTTTCCAATCATTTCTTTTGCCGTCCTTCGGTTTTTTATAGCCCTTTTTCTTTGCAGACTTTTCTTTCGTGTAGGAAGTGCCTTTCGATTTCTCCTGGGAAATTTCCAATGCCAATGATTTCCCCTCAAATTCATGGTCTTTTAAAGCCTTTATCAGTTGCCCCTCTTTCCGGGCTTCAATTTCAAAAAAGGAGAAATTTCTTAAAATTTCAATTTTACCGATTTCTGAGTCCCCGGAATCTAAACCCTCATTAATCAACCCGATCAAACGCGCCGGTGTTAATTTGTCTCTTGAACCAACATTGATGAATAACCTTGAGAATGCTGTTCTTTTTCTGTCATCTCTGCCTCTTTTTTCTCGTTTTCCTCTTCTTTCGTCCTGGTGATCATCAGAAACATTGATATCCCTGGCATTTTTATAATAACCCAGAAACCTGTTAAACTCGGCCGAAACAAAATGTTTAATCAATTCTTCTCTGCTAAGCCATTCTAGCTTTTTGTAGATGGCAGGCATAAATGGTTCAATCTGACTGTTATCAACTTCGACTTTCTCAATTTTATCAATAAGCGCATACAATTGTTTGGTACAGATATCTTTGCCGCTTGGTACAGTTTCTTTAGAGAATTTTATTTTGAATTTCTTCTCAATGTCTCTTATTTTCCTGTTCTCGCGAGTATGAACGATTGCAATCGAGGTTCCGCTTTTACCGGCCCTTCCGGTCCTTCCACTCCGGTGGATATAAACTTCCACTTCATCAGGCAAATTATAATTGATAATATGGGTAAGGTCAGTTATGTCAAGGCCACGTGCTGCTACATCGGTGGCAACCAATAATTGCAATTGATGCTTTCTGAACCTGCCCATTACTTCATCGCGTTGGGCTTGCGACAAATCGCCATGCAAAGCATCGGCATTGTAGCCATCCTGCATTAACTTGTTCGCTACCTCTTTGGTTTCGCGGCGGGTACGGCAAAATACGATACCATAAATATTGGGGTTAATATCCGCAATTCGCTTAAGTACTTCATACCTGTCTTTTGCATGAACCATATAGTATGTATGCTTCACATTTTCAGCTACTGTATTTTGACGGGCAGCAGCAAGTTCGACAGGGTCGTTCATGTATTTTTTTGTGATGGCAATTACTTCTTTCGACATTGTTGCCGAAAATAGCAGGGTTTGTTTGGTGTCGGCAGTTTTAGCTAAAATATCATCCAGGTCCTCTTTAAAACCCATGCTCAGCATCTCGTCAGCTTCATCAAGCACCACGCGCTCAACAGCTCCAAGTTGTAATTTCTTTCGTTTAATCAAATCTTTTGTCCGGCCCGGTGTTCCCACAACAATATGTGCACCTTTGTTCAGTGCTCTAATTTGGGTATCAATACTGGCTCCACCATAAACTGCGACAACATTAATTCCTTTTATGAATTTCGAGTAATTGGTTAGGTCTTTAGTGATTTGCATGCAGAGTTCGCGCGTTGGACAAAGTATCAACGTTTGTGTTTTACGGTCTTCAACTTGCGTAAGTTGGATGGCAGGTAAGCCAAAAGCAGCTGTTTTTCCTGTTCCTGTTTGTGCAAAAGCAATCAGATCCTGTTCCGAAGATAATAAATGAGGGATTGTTTTGGACTGAATGGGTGTTGGGTTTTCAAAACCCAGTTCCCCAACAGCTTTAAGCAGGCTATCAGACAGCCCTATTTCAGCAAAAGTGTTCATAATATATTTGTTTTGAATAATTTGCAAAGGTGGTGTTTTTAATCGGGCTAATTGTGACTAAGCCAACTTTCTTTGTAATTTGTCAGTAGGGAAGTGGGGAAAGTACAATCAAAAACCCCCAGATAATGTTATTTATCAGGGGGTTATGTTATTGAGAAGTGGTACCACCTGTACCAATTTTGTGAGAACTCATGAAATAAAATAATCTCGAAAAAAGATTTTAATAAGCTATAAAACAGATAGATAAAATGTTTTTATCGTTCATCGTGTTTCAGGAATATTCATTTATTTTCATAAATGTGGGGAAGATGTGGGGAAACTTTTAGATAAGTTCTTTATCTTTGCGCAAATGAAATTGAGTTATGGCCTCAGCAAAACTTATTGTTCGTTCTTCGAATAAAAATGCCCTTGCATCGGTATACCTGCGTTATCGTCATGGTAGAGCTATTGATATAACCATTCCTACTGAGTTTTTGATGTTCACTGAATATTGGAATAATAAATCACAATCGTTTAGTAAAAGAATTAGGTTTACAGATCGATTTACTCCAATTGATAAAGAGGACCTTGAATCAAATTTTCGGGATCTGAAAAACTACGTATTTAAAGAAATCAATACGGGCTCAGCAATCACTAAAGAAACTTTAGCAAATATTGTTTTTGAGTTTCATCATCCTGGAATAAATAAGGATTCTATTTCTATATTCGATTATATCCAGCAATTTGTTGACGAATGTAAATCAGGCGTCCGTATAACACAAAAAAAGACCCTGTATCGGCCAGCTACATTAAAATGTATGACTGGCTTTAAATCGCAGTTTGAAGCGTTTCAGCATACACAAAACAAAGAATTCAGTTTTGAGGATGTCAACTTGAAATTTTACAATGACTACATTCAATTCTTCAATTCAAAGAACTATACGCCTAACACAATTGGCAGACACATCAAATATATTAAACTGATTATGCGTTCTGCAAGAGATGAAAATTTCCATAACAATTTTGAAACTGAAAAGGCCTATTTTAAAGCTTTAAGGGAGGAGGTTGTAAAAATATACCTGACTGAGGATGAACTTCAACAGATGTATGAGTTAAATCTTAAATTTTCAAAAGTACTGGATCTGGCAAGGGATGTATTTTTAATAGGCTATAATACTGTTCAACGATTTGGAGATTTTTCAAAAATACGTGAGGAAAATATCAAATTTGTTGATGGAGAGCCCAAAATAATTGAACTCTTTCAGGAAAAAACGAATGAAAAAGTCTATATCCCCATAAAAACTAATCTGGCAATCCTACTCAGAAAATATAACTTTAATATCCCTAAAATTCTTGATAGCAAATTGAATACCAGAATTAAATTGGTTGGTAAGTTAGCTGGGATTAATGATAAAGTGATTATTGAACAGACTCGGGGTGGTGTTAGGGTAAAAAGCAGCAATCTTAAATATGAGCTTATTCAAACACACACAGCCCGTAGGTCAGGATGTACGAATATGTACCTTGCTGGGATTCCCATTATTGATATTATGAAGATTTCTGGACATAAAACAGAAAAGGAGTTTCTAAAATATATCCGGGTTACAAAAGAAGAAACTGCACAGAATCTGGCAAATCATCCCTGGTTTAAGTAGCCCTATCTAGAAAATTCCAAACTGCTTGATTAATGATTTAATGAAATGTAGGAGAAACTCAAAAAAAAAGACTGGGGTTCCTTTATCAGCTTAATAAATTTCACTTTAAAAAGAACGAATCGAATACAGATTTTAAATAAATCTGTTGGATTTTAAAACCAAAAATCCAATAATTAAACCAACGATTGTAACAGTTTTCCCTCCGTTTCCAGAAAAACCCGCAAAAAATTGCATGAAAAAAGTTGCAAGCACCAAAAATGCTTAACCGCACATTATAAGCCGACTACATTTTTTCACCCCTCAAAAAACTACCACTTTTGGTAGGGCTTACCCTCCTTTTTTTAGGTATTGACAAGCATTGATTTTTGGTTTAAGTTTATAAGCTGGAAGACGTATTAATATTTATTGAAGGGATAGTTGAACTGGTGGTTGCTTTGTTAATTATTGCGGATATCTGCTGTTTGTGTGCAAGCGTAACAAGGACACGACTCAGAAAACATTGATCAAATACCGAATAGGAAAAGAGAAATTAATTATGACAGAAGGATATGAAACATAAATATCAACTGATAATTTTAGGAAGTTATAACGGTTCAGAAAAAGAAATAACTGACTTATTTATAAATAGGTTAGATGAACTCAAACTCCAAAAGGAATTCTATCAGATTCTTTACAGCAGAAATTTTGAAAAAGAATATGAAGGTAATCAGCCATCCTTCACAATATACATAGGGAATGATTCAGGGAACTTTAATGATTTAGATAAGATTGAACGGTTGCTAAATGAAGGCAATATTATTCTTCCATTGTTTTTTAATTCTTTCTCCGTAGAAATCCCCAAAATACTTGAGAACCAAAATGGATTGAAATACCTACCTACTGAAAAAGACAAGGTTGTCAATCTAATACTTGAGTCATTCGGAAAATTAAGAAATACAAGAAAAGTATTTGTAAGCTATCGCAGAGATGAATCCAGTTCTGTAGCAATTCAGTTATATGAGGCATTAGAGAGAAATAATTTTGATGTATTTCTAGACACTCATTCAATTAAACAAGGTGAACCATTCCAGGATGAATTATGGCACAGAATGACCGATTGTGATGTAATTGTTCTTTTGAATACTAAGAATTTTTTAGAAAGTAAGTGGTGTAAGGAGGAAATAGCCGAAGCAAGTGTTAAGCAAATAGGTGTTCTGCAATTAGTTTGGCCAAATCACACATTGGAGAAAATGGCGGAGGTTTGCATACCAATTAATTTAAAGCCTGAAGGTTTTGTAGAGAATAACTTTTCCGATAAAGACCTTTCAAAATTGACTCAAGAAAGGGTGTTGCAAATAGTTCAACAAACAGAATCCTTAAGAGCAAGAAATTTAGCCGCAAGGCAAGACAGCCTAATTACCAACTTTCTAAGTATAGCTAAAAAGTATGGCAAGAAAATGTCTGTGCAGCCGCAAATATTTATTACCGAAGATGTTGGAGTTGATAAGAGAAGAATATTTATTCCTTCTGTTGGAATTCCATTGTCAACAGATTACAATCAATCTTCGGAGCTAAAGAAAGAAATTCAGGAATATGCAGTTGATGAGGTTTATCTAATTTATGACAATGTCAGGATAAGGGAAAAATGGCTCAAACATTTGGATTATCTCAATGAATGGCTTGATGTGGAAACTATCAAAAAACAAGAATTTGAAGTATGGTTAAAGAACAACTAAAAAATATCTTTTTATCGGCAAGCATCCCGTTAAGAGAAAGAGATCCTAAGTATTATGACTCTGCTGATATTGTAGCAATACGGGATGCTGTGATAACATTGACAACAGTTGTGCTTCCAAAATACAGGCTAATTTGGGGTGGTCATCCTTCAATTACGCCAATAATCTATTATGTTATGCAAAGACTCGGATTGTCAATTCAAGAACACGTTTTGCTTTATCAATCAGAATTTTTTAAAAAGCATTTTCCAAAGGATAATAACAAATTTCAAAATGTCATTCTTACAGAAAATACTTTGGAAAAGGATTCAAGCCTACTTTTAATGAGGAAAAGAATGTTTTCTGAAAATCCAGTTGTTGCAGGTGTTTTTATTGGAGGAATGGAAGGAATTGAAGATGAGTATAAACTATTTCGAGATTTTTATCCTGAGGCAATTGTTTTGCCCATTGCAAGCACAGGTGCTGCATCACAAGTGGTTTACGGTGAATATTTGCCTGATGAATTTAAAAACAAAAGGTTAGAGAATGACTACGCTTATATGTCACTCTTTCAAGATTTACTAATTGATAAAATTTAATCCTATGGGAAAAAAAGTTTTTGTTTCATATAAGTATAAAGATGAAAAGGTAGCAAAGCTTCAAGACACCTATCATGAGGAAGTTAATAACGTTCTGCAATGGAATTACAGAAATACCAGAGTGCGTGACTATGTCGATAAGCTTCAAGATAAAATAGGCAGGGATAATATTAATTTGGGAGAAAAAGATGGCGAAAGTTTGGAAGAATTCTCTGATGGTCAAATTGAAACTTTACTAAAACAAAGAATTAGACAATGTAGCATTACAATTGTTGTTATTTCAAAAGGAATGAAAGAAACGCTCAAAAGCGAAAAGGAGCAATGGATTCCTTGGGAAATTTCATATTCTTTGAGAGTTGTCCCAACAGGTGGAAATACTAAGCAAATGAATGCAGTATTAGGAATCATCTTACCTGATGAATCAGGTAATTACAATTGGTATTATACATCAAATCCAAATTGCAATAGTATTACTCACCATACAGTTCAACTTTTTAAAATACTAAAAGACAATATGTTTAATATTCTCGAAAAAGAATTTCGCGAATGTAATGGAACAAAAATTCACACTAAAGATGAGCCATCATTGATAAAAACTGTTAAGTGGGATGATTTTATGAATGGGAATAATTATAGCCACTATATAGATAAGGTTATTGAAATAAAAGATGATGCTACATCTTATGATGTTCACGTAAATCTTGATTAATATGAGCTTTATTACAGAAAGTCAACTTAAGAACCAAAGAAGGTCAACAAAGACCTATCTGACATTAAATGAAAGCCTAAGGAGTTTTAAAAATGAAAGTCCTACTTTCAAAACCAAAATCTTCCTTTCACACAAGCACGATGAGAAAGAGTATCTTGAAGGAGCAGTATCTCTTTTAAAAACTTATGGTGTAGAAGTTTATGTCGATTGGTTAGATGAAGGAATGCCAAAGACAACATCTGGTCAAACAGCAGTAAGGATTAAGCAGAAAATAAAAGAAAATCATAAGTTCATTCTCTTAGCAACCGAAGGAGCAATAAAATCAAAATGGTGCAATTGGGAACTTGGTCTTGGTGATGCGGCAAAGTATATTGATCACATTGCATTGTTTCCTATAAAAAAGGATTATGCTGATTTTTCAGAAAGTGAATACCTTGAAATTTACCCATACATTTTTAACATTGATAGCTATCAATATTTTAAAGGTAATTTCAGGTCACATGGAACATATGTTGTTTATCCATCAGTAAACGGCAATGATAAAGTTATTCCTATCGCTGAATGGTTAAGAAAAAAGTAGAATGTAACTAACCGAAGAAAAATTAGAAAAGGCATTTACCGAAATATTAGGGCAAGAACGCCAGCACACAACAGCAAGTATAAGCAAACGGACAGAAATTTGTAAAATGGAAATTAAAACATAAAATAATATCTGTTGTAAGTTGAAAAGGTAGTGTTTCAAAACGCCCGCCTGCTCATACTTATAACACGTTCATAAGAATTATTGAGTTTAGCGCATATATTTTTAACTTAAAAAGTATAATTATGGGATTTATTGATGTTAAAAACAAAAAAGGAACAGCCGACAAAAATTCACCCGTAGA
>QMPA01000030.1 GCA_003650365.1 Bacteroidota bacterium
AAACATATTATACCTGATTGATTATCAGGCAAATATACAATTTAATATCCGTAAAAACAAGTTATATATCTGATATTCAATTAATTATATTGATTATTTATTTAGATGCGTTTGCCCTGATTATCTGCAGGCTCAAAACTAATTGTTAGATTTATACAAAGTCAAAATAGGGAAGGTGTTGTGCATACACAATACCTTGGTAAACTTCTTTTTTAGCAGATACTTTATCTACTTAAAAAACCTGTTTTATCAGCTAAAGCTTTGGTTTTGTACATTATGTTTTTATTGTCGTCTTATTTTCTTGACCTCATTCATTATTTCAACTAACTTTGCTTAATTGAAACCATTAAGATTACGGAAATGAATAAGTTGATCTATTTGTTGTTGATCGTCCTTTTGCCAGGCAGTTTTCTTCAGGCAAATTCACTGAAAGCGTATATGGCCTATGCCATTTTTAATACGCCTGATAATAATCCCTATGTCGAAACATACCTGACAATTAAAGGGAGCAGTGTAAAATATATGGTGCAGGAAAATGGGACGTTTCGTGGTACGGTTGATGTGCAAATTATCTTTAGAAAAAACGATAGCATTATCAATTTTGACAAATACGAACTTTTGGGTTCTGAAAGTAAAGATACAAGTCGCTATATGAAGAATTTTCTGGATGTGCAACGTTATGCTTTGCCAGCAGGAACCTACGAATTAGAGTTGAGCCTAAAAGACCGGGCCAGCAATAAAGATGCCTTGGTAACTGTTGTTGGATTTACTATCGATTTTCCTGAGGACAAGATGGGTTTTTCCGATATTGTATTTCTTCAATCTTACGAAAAAACTTCCAATACATCTGTAATTGAAAAGAGTGGTTATAAGCTCATTCCTTATGTTTTTAATTATTTCCCGGAATCGGCAACAAGTCTTTCTTTTTATACTGAGTTGTATGGAGACGAACAAATGAATGGGGAAGATTTTTTAATGAACTATTACATCCGTCCATTTGAGGTTGACAAAAAGTTGGATCGTTTTTTTTACCGCAAAAAAATGAAGGCCGAACCCATCAGTGTTCTGCTTAAATCTATCGATATCACGCAGCTTCCTACTGGCAGTTATCTTTTGGTTTTGGAAAGTAGAAACAGGGAAAATAATTTAATGGCATCGAAGGAAATATTCTTTCAAAGGTATAATCCAGACGCATCTTACAATATAACCAATGTTTTGTTGATTGACCCAAAAGACACTTTTGTTAGTGCCATTACAGACCGTGATTCTCTGGTATTGTATATTGATTACACTTTTCCTATTTCCAGCGAAGCGGAACGATATTATGCAGCATCGCAAACAAAGACAGAGAGTTTAGAATCTCTGCAAAAGTACTTTCTTAATTTCTGGCTCGAACGTGATAAGATTCATCCCGAAGAGGCATGGAGCGATTACCATCAGCGTGTAAAACAGGCAAATGCGAATTACAAGACATCAGCCAGATTAGCTGGTTATCAGAGTGACAGGGGACGAGTTTACCTGCAATACGGGCAACCCAATGTTATTGCCGAGAAACACCACGAACCAGCCGGTTATCCCTACGAAATATGGCATTATTATAACCTGGGAAATCAAACGGATGTTCGTTTTGTATATTATGCCAGGGATATTTCAACCAATGATTTTCATTTGATCCACTCTACTGCAAAAGGAGAGCTCCACAATTACCGTTGGGAAACGCTTGTCTATTCACGAACCTGGGATCCAACCGGGATTGATGATGCCATTGTTCCTGAAACATGGGGAGGAAATGCAACTGATTATTATTTAAGACCGCGTTAATTAAAAAAAGCTGGAATATCAAAATTACTGCTTACTTTTGTTATTTCTTTTTTACTAATCTTTAATGAGTTTCATCCTTCAACAAGCTTCGTATTGAAAAAAGTTGCCGTAGTTATACTAAACTACAATGGAAAAAAGTTTCTGTCAAAGTTTCTCCCGCTGGTTATTGAACACACAGCTAAAGATGCGGAAATATGGGTCGCCGACAACAATTCATTAGACGGATCAATAGATGTAATGCAGGAAGAGTTTCCAGGTATTAAGCTGGTTGAAAACCCTTACAACGGTGGTTTTGCCACTGGATATAATTTGGCACTTAAACAAATTGAGGCAGATTATTATGTGTTGCTAAACTCGGATATTGAAGTTACTGAAAATTGGATTAATCCGGTAATTGAATTGATGGAATCAGATCCTATGATTGCCGCATGTCAGCCAAAAATTCTCGATTACAATAAACAATCTGATTTTGAATATGCCGGAGCTGCCGGTGGCTTCATCGATAAATATGGTTACCCTTTTTGCCGGGGACGGATATTCCAATCACTTGAAAAAGACGAGGGACAGTATAACGATCCGATGGAGGTTTTTTGGGCATCGGGTGCATGCATGTTTGTCAGGGCCAATGTGTATCATAAATTTGGGGGTCTGGATGATGATTTCTTTGCCCATATGGAAGAAATTGATTTTTGTTGGCGGGTAAAAAGTGAAGGGTATAAAATTATGTTTTGCCCTTCATCAAAAGTCTATCATGTTGGTGGTGGAACGCTCCCGAAAAAATCGCCCAGAAAAACCTATTTGAACTTCAGGAATAATTTTTCTTTATTGTATAAAAACCTTCCTTCCGACCGGCTGTTAAAAACTTTTGTTGCCAGACTTTTTCTGGATGGCGCTGCCGGAATTAAATTTCTATTACAAGGTGGATTCCAGGATTTTGTAGCAGTAATTGAAGCACATCTTTATTTCTATAAAAACTTTAAAAAGTTAAGGAAGAAGCGTAAAGAATTGAATCAGAATCCGGTTAGTAAAATTTACAAGCGGAATATTGCCTTTGACCATTACCTACATGGCAAAAAAAAATTCAGCGATTTAGATAAGAAAGAATTTAGCTAATGCTATGCAAAGTGCAGTAAGGCCAGCCTGTATGACTGCATTCCAAAACCAATAATTGTACCAACACAATCAGCAGATATGTATGATACATGTCTATAATCTTCCCTTGCCATTATATTTGAGATATGTACTTCAACCACGGGTGTGTCAATAGCTTTGATAGCATCGCCAATGGCCACAGAAGTATGGGTATAGGCACCGGCATTTAATATAATGGCATTAAATTCAAGGTTGGCTTCTTGTAATTTGTTGATGATTTCACCCTCAATATTCGACTGGTAACAACTGATTTCAAATTCAGGAAATTCTTTCTTCAATTCGTCCATATAATCATCGAACGATAATTTTCCATATAGTTCTGTCTCCCTTTGTCCAAGTAAGTTCAGGCTGGGACCGTTTAAAATTAGTATTTTCATGCCAGTAGTTTTTCCTTACAAATCTACTAATTATTTATCAGTAATTTCAATCTTTTGTTTCCTGATTTTCAATACTCGAATCAATGGCTATTTTATCGCTTCTCAAAAAGCAATATCCTGTATTGCCACAAGCCTCGCTTTAATGCTTTATACTGGTAGTAACCAGATTTATAATGTGTTTTCGCAAAACGGCTAACATTTTTAAAAAGTAAATTATAAGTAGCAGATGGCACTGTTCCTAAAACTGAGGAATAATACATGCGCTTTGAAGTGGGCAAAATATTTCGGGAATAATCATGGTTCTCAACAAGGGAAAATCCGTTTTCCAAAAACTTAGGCAAGTACTCTGTTTCACTTTCAATGGGAGCCATGCTCCATGTTTTTCGCCATTTTTCGAGGTAATTGTTCGGGTCCTTTTTATCTTTTAAAGTATTGAAATAATCGGCAATAATCAATTTCCCTCCTTTTTTTAGCAGTCTGAACGCTTCCTGGGCAAACAATTTTTTTTCCGGAGAAGATGTAATGCTTTCGATGCACCAAATTAAATCAAAGCTGTTTGAGGCAAATGACGTTTTTGTAAAATCTTCAAGTCTGAAATCGAGCAAATCATTCATGTTCAATTTGCTTGAATTTTCAATAGCAAATTTATACTGTTCTTCGCTCAGTGTAATCCCACTAACTTTTGCTTTTTTGTTTTTTGCAAGAAAAATTCCAGAACCACCAACACCACAACCGGCATCAAGCACGCGAGAGCCTTCTTTTACTTTTGCGATATTCATCACAATCCGGTTGGTATTTACCAATGCTTCTGAAAAGTTCTTTGTATGTTCATCCCAAATGCCATAATGAACAGCAAGGTGTTTCTCAAGTTTCCACCATTTTTTATAATGGTTTTGGGTTTGGTTGTAATAATCGGCTATGTCGCGATTGGTGAACATAAAGAATGAAATAATTATTGACTTAGAAAATGCCTCTTGCCCTCTGTTTCAACATAATATTTTAGAATTATTCAGTTTTAGATGTAAACTTTTTCTCCTTCATAAAAGCCCAAATCGCCAGAACAGCAATAATTCCCATAGCGTAAAACACAAAATCAGGAACCGGAACAGGATCGCCGGCAGCATAGGAATGCAATCCTGATAGGTAATAATTCACACCAAAATAGGTCATTAAAATAGAGAAGTAGCCAATGAGTGCAGCAAAATTAAAGGCAAAATTTCCTTTTAAGCCAGGGATAAATCTCATGTGCAAAATAAAAGCATAGACCAACACACTTACCAACGCCCAGGTTTCTTTAGGATCCCATCCCCAATAACGACCCCAGCTTTCGTTGGCCCAAACACCACCGAGAAAAGTGCCAATGGTCAGCATGAAAAGCCCAATGGTGATTGCCCGTTCGTTGATTATCGTGAGTTCTTTAATTCTTAAATTAATTATCACAACATTGCTTTTTCTTTTAAGTACCATCAATAAGAGGTTGATAAATCCAAGCAACATGCCCAATGCAAGAAAACCGTAACTGGCTGTAATGATGGAAACATGAATGGTAAGCCAGTAGGATTTTAAGACCGGAACAAGGTTGGTAATTTCGGGGTCCATCCAGCTTAAATGTGCCACCATTAGTATAATAGAAGTGAGGATGGTTGTTGCCGCTATGGTCATATTCGATCGCTTAGAAAAAGCCAGCCCGGCCAGCAGGGTAACCCAGGCAATGTAAATCAGCGATTCGTAACCATCACTCCAGGGAGCGTGTCCTGAGATATACCATCTGATGGCCAATCCTGCCGTTTGAAAAATAAAGCCAACAATTACCAATACAATAAATCCTTTGATTATTGCATTGAGTGTTTTAGAATTGCGGAACAGATTGACGAATACGAGTATAATCATGATCAATCCCAAAAGGCCATAAACCTTGCCGAGGTTATTGAAAATCATCATCCGGTTGTAAGTGATTTCCATTGCTGTTTTGTTTTCGGGAGGCAAAATTGAAGCGCCAAATTTCTTTTGGTAGCTCACAAGTCCAGACAGTAATTCGTAGGAATGCATGAGGTCGCCTTCTTTAATCGTACTGAAAAAAGCGGGAATTACTGTACTTAAAAATACGGAATCCTCGGTATTGAATCCGTGTAAATGCGAAGTCGGTGAGAGCCAGCTTGCATCTGGATCGGTAGGGGATGGAAGGATTTTAAGAAATTCGCCGGTATAAACCATATAACAGATATTCAGGCGTTCGTCAACTTTCATCACAGCTTTATCAAACTTATTTCTTTTAGAAGGTTTCTTGGCGTAAGCCGTTGAAACATAATCACCAAGTTTATACACTCCTTTTGTTCTGTCAATAAAATCCATATATGCAGCATATTTCCCTTCAATACCCAACAACTCGTTCAACTGTTCATTTCTCTCTCTTTCGTATAATGTAATAAGTGGTACTTGTTGCCAATACTCAGGCTGGCTCAACATACCCAAGAAAATCTGGTCAGCATTCATCCCGAACATTGCACTTTTACGTGCAACTTTTCTCAAGACTTCGCTCGATAAAGTGTTAATTGGTTTTAGCCGTCCATCGTGCGATTGTACCAACAGCCTGCCAAAACTGTCAGCGAGTTGTTCATCAACCTCAGGAATTTTATCAGTTGCCAGGTGATTGTGCTGACTGATAATAGCCTGCGCTGAAAACAGTAGAAACAATAAAGTGATGACGGTTGCTTTTGTAGAAATTTTGCGTAAAGCTTTGCCCAGCGAAGCAAAACGTGTTGAGTTGAAGAATAGTGAAAGGAACATCCCCAAAGCCATCAGCGCATAACCGATGTAGGTAAATAAAGTTCCCCAATAGTCGTGGTTTACCGAGAGGATTGTCCCTTTTTCATCTGTATCGTAGGAAGACTGGAAGAAGCGGAAACCTCCATAATTCAATACGTTATTCATATATATGCGATGCGGCTGTTCGAGATTATTTTTTTCGTCAATCAGGATGACTTCACTGGCGTAAGAAGAAGGGCTCATCGAACCGGGGTAGTGTTCCAATTGAAACTCTTTTAATTGAATGGCGAAAGGGAGTATGATTTCTTTCGATCCGAACGTTATTCGGATATTGGTTTCATTGAAAATAAAATATTCGGTTTCTCCGGTATAACCTTTTCCGCCACGTAGTGCAATTGTTTTGGCCTCTTCGCCCGAACGAACCTCCACCATCAAAGCATCCATCAGTGTAACATCAGTTCCTTCGTAAGGAAGATAATCGATTCCGCCGCTTGGGTAGAAATTTGTCAAAACAATGCTTAATCCGTTTGATTGGTAAAGTTTTTTCATTTCGAATGGATGCCATAAATGGGGCAACAAAGAATCGTTTGCCTCACCAACCATCGACATGGTAAACAGGGTGTCAAAGGGGAAGACTTCAAGAGCACCATTTGTATAACGAATATTAATGGCCGTGGAATCGAAAGTGCTACCGAAATTAATTTTATGTACACCTAGTTCCCTGCTGCTCTCGTATTCAAAATAATATGTCTGTCGGCCCTGCTGCCCCTGCGATGCAACAAGAACCATATAGGGAATGCCGTCTTTTACTTCGGCAATAATTTCCCTTGCATTGGGAATGTAGTTTACTGATTTGAATTGAAAACTTTTATCTCCAATACTCATTCGGTTTTTGTAGGAATGGGGAGTTAGTACTGAAATATTGGTTGATTCATTACTGCGCACAGTCTCATTGTTGTCATTCAAATCGATGGAAACAAAAGCCTGATCCGATAACATTGTATTGGCTGTTTTTCCTTCACGGATGTGCATTACACCCTCATAACTCACAAAGCGAGTGATGGCAGAACCGAGTAAAATAACCAGGAATGAAACATGAAAAATAAAAATAGGGAGTTTTTTCCTTTTGTACATTTTGTATCTGAAAATATTGGCAACCAAATTAATGGCGAGAAGTAAAAGCAGGATATTGAACCAGGTATGATTGTAAACAACAGCTTTTGATGCTGTGCTGCCAAAATCATTTTCGATAAAGGTTGCTGTACCAATTGAAGCTGCAAAAATTAACATCAACATGCCCATTGATTGCATTGAAAATAGGAGGGAAGTTATTTTTTTCATGGGTTTTGTCATTTTTTTACTTGTGCGCGGATGTTCCGCGTGTATTTATTACTTCTAAATATTAACACGTGCACGCGGAAAATCCGCGCGCCAGGTATATTGATTTATTGTTGTTCTGAAGTTGACTTAATCATCACATCAACAGCACCAACACCAAATTTGCTGATAGATGCCATTCTGTTTTCCAGCACTTCGTAGTTTTCCATTTCTTTAATGATGGCATTTTTGAGTACTCCATTTCCCACACCGTGAATAAAAGTTACTTTTTGGTATTCGTTTTTGATGGCACTTTCCAGTGTTTTTCTGAAATAATCCAATTGAAGATTAAACATGTCGTGACTACTTAATCCTGCAATATTGTCTATGATTTCGGCGATATGCAGGTCAACAACGGCTTCATCCATTCCTGACTTATGTTTGTCGATCAAAGCTTTTTCTTTCACGGGCTGAGCAATTTCAGCCTTTACTTTCGTGCCAAATTTTCGTTCCAAATCTGTATCAGTCGATGCCTGCAACTCACTCATTGTAGCAATCGTAATAATGAGGGCTTTTCCCTGAAGCAAAGTATTTGTTTGAAAACTGCCTTCTTTAAAAAATCGATTGGTTTTAATGTCGATGACGGAATGAACAGGAAGGTAAATTTTTGCAGGGGAATCGTTGAATAACAATACTTGCAAAACTCCCTTTGTCCAATTTTCAATATCATCGCGGCTGATGGTATCCAGCACAATTTTTGAATTTGCCGGAACCGAACTGTAATCGATGCCTTTGATTTCTCCATTTCTTTGAAGGAAAAGGCTGTATAATATTTCGTTAGATGTGTGATTAATCAACAGTACATCTATTTCGCCGGTTAATACCCACTGCTGTTCATGGGGTTCGAAGGCAAGGTAAATTCCTTTTTCTTCTTTGATATTTCCCCAGGGATTGATTTCTGAAATAAATTCCTCAGCAATTTCTTCTTCCGCTTTTGGTTTCGCTGTTATTCCTGGAAATGAGGGCGTAAACATCTGCTCATCTTGCCCCTGCGACCTGCTATCTATTATCAAATCAGCTGATAGAACTGGCATCTCAAAACCGTCTGTGGTTTCAATTTTTACCAATCGTTGGTCAATAATTGCTACGACCGTTCCTCCTCCGCTTTCGTTCAGAAAGTTGACTTTATCGCCTACTTTAAATCTCATGATTTCTTATTTTCTTGACCGACAAAAATAGGAAAACTGAGCACTGGAAAATGAAGAATCTGTATTTAATTAGAAATGATTCTAAATAAACATATCTAAATTACGTGCATATTTAAATAGAGTACATTTGAAATGCTTTAGTTTTAAAAGATGAAACGGTTGAGAATACTGATAATGTTTGTATTACTGTTTGTGACAGTGGTGTCATTGGCACAGCCGATAGTTGTTAAAGGAACAATTCTTGATGCAAAAAGTCATGAACCAATAGTTGAAGTTGAAATTATTAACTTATTCACAAGCCGGGGTTCAACAAGTGATAAGGCAGGAAAATTCTCTATTTCGCTTACTGATACCAATAAAACAAAGCTCTCATTTCATCACCTGGCGTATGAAACGAAAACAATTCAGGTAAACAGTTTTCTAAACCAGGAAACAGCAATTATCTTGTTAGACCCAAAGACGGAAAACCTTGATGAATTCAGCATTATTGGTCAATTCGAAAACGACAAGCCTTACCGTATTGAATATTTAAACCAGAAAAATATTGCAGAAGCCCATTCTAATGATATTGGAGCTTTGTTAAGAAAAGAACCCAATATTTCCGGTATTAAAAAAGGGGCATTGGGTATTGATCCCGTTGTAAGGGGACTGAAATATTCCCAACTGAATGTTCAATTGAATAGTGGCGTAAAAATTGAAGGTGGTTGTCCAAACAGGATGGACCCGGCTATTGCACATGTTGATTTAAATGATTTGCAGGGAATAACTATTTTAAAAGGGCCTTTCGGTTTAAAATACGGTCCCAATTTTGGAGGGGTATTGAATTTACGAACCCAGCGATTGACATTTTACCAAACCTACGAAACCCATGTAAGTGCATTGATGGGTGCACAAACTAATCAAGAAGGCTATAAAACGAAAGTGCGGGTAAATGGGGGTGGAGGAAAACTGGCTTACGATTTCAGTGGCAATTGGAAAAAATACGGTGATTATACCGCAGGAAATGGGGAAACGGTCCAATCATCGTTTCAGCAATATAACCTCACGGGAAAGATTGGGTTTAAGCCGGCTGATGGACATACAATCGAATTTGGGATAGACAGGTCGTGGGGAAGAAATATTGATTTTCCGGCATTGCCGATGGATGAACGTTCAGATGACACTTATATTTATGACCTGGATTATCTCGGAACGCAAATAGGTAAAACGATCAATTTTATCAGGGCGAAGGTTTACCGTTCAGATGTGCATCACATCATGGACAATAAAAATAGGCCATTTTCCGATACTGTCGTCTCTATTTCCGACATCAGGGCAAGCAATACCGGTGCGCGTTTTGGCATCAATATGAACCTTTGGAAAGGCCGTTTGGAAGTTGGTGGCGAATACGAACGCATCACCAAAGATGGTGAACGTACCAAGACGCTGATTATGCAGCCGGGATTGCCTGTTAAAGTGGAAGATTTATGGAATAATGCCTTGATTCAGAATGGAGGAATTTTTGCGGAGTTTCAGAAGCAAAGCCACAATATTGAATGGATTGCTGCTGTTCGTATGGATTTAAACAGTGCAACTTCGAATCCTCTTTTGCGGGAAAAACCCAATGGCGACAATGTGTATCAAAATGAAAATACATCCAGTCAATTTACCAACTTTAGTGCGAGTGCAGGATTGACCTGGCACATTAACGCAAGCAACGAATTGCTGTTTTCGATGGGAAGTGGAACACGCAGCCCCGATATGGTTGAGCGTTTCATTATTCTTTTGCCCATTGGTTACGACCCTTACGATTATCTGGGCAATCCACTGTTGAAACCCGAAAATAACAATGAGATTGATTTGGGTTATCGCCTTACAAAAAATAAAGTGGGTCAAATCTACTTATCAGGATTTTTCTCATTGCTTACCAATTATATTTACAGTAAGGAATTGCCGCCATCAGTAGTAAAACCGCAAACGCCCGGAGTGCTTGGGGTAAAACAATTTATCAACATCGATTATGCTTACCTCACAGGATTTGAACTCACCTATTCAACACCACAAAAATACGATTGGAAGTTGCATTTCAACGCAGCTTACACTTTTGGGATTAATCCTACAGTAAACGGAAACGATCCCTTGGCTGAAATTCCTCCTTTTGAAAGCAATCTTAATTTTAGTTATTCTTTTTTCGGAAACCAACTGGTTCCAGAATTGAGTCTGCGAATGGTAGCTGTCCAAAACCGGGTGTCAATTGACTACAACGAATCACCTTCGCAGGCATTTACCACACTCGATTTTAAACTGAGGTATCAATTCAGTAAAAACCTGAATGTATTTGCAGGCGTATCCAATATTTTTAATACGGCTTATTATGAACATTTAAACCGGAACATCATCGGTTCAACTTTGCCACTTTATGAAGTGGGCAGGGTATTTTATTTGGATTTGATAATTAAATTATAAGCTAAGAAAATCCATGATTAAATGAAAACATATAAAGGAAGGATACACAGCTCCAATAGGAGCGTAATATCAATAGCCATGGGCTTCAGCCCATGGTAATAAAAAATTGAACAGATGTTTTGGCAGGATATTTGCGCCATTTGAAGCAAAAATCATGACAAAACAAAAATTGAGAATAAATAGTCTAAGATAAAGTAAAACAATGAAAAAGTTAATCTTGTTTGCAATCGGAATAATTTTCTTCACAACAGCCTGTCAACAAGAAAACCAGGTAAAGGCTAAATACATCGTAACCGATGCTGTTTCGGCATACAATTTGCAATATTTGGATTCCAGCGGAGAACTAATCAATGAAACTGTTTATCCTGAAAGCGCACAAGACCAATGGAGTTTTAATTACATGGCAAATGAAGGTGACATTGTTTATGTTTCAGGAAATTACAAAGACATCAATTCAGCATTAAAAATAATGATTTTACTGGATGGGAAGGTTTACAAACAAGCCTCGAATGAAGGCGATACATTGAAATATTTGACAGTAAGCGGGACGGTTCCATACAAGTAATAAAGACCTTCCAGCGTGCGTAGCTCCTGGAAGCGACTTGAACAAACAACCCAACGCTTCCATGTCCGCTGGACGCTGGAAGGTTGCTAAATGAGTACTGAACGAAAAAAATCAGAAACAAATGCAAGTCTATTTAATCAGACGAACACATAAAAACAAATATTCGTGCATTCGTGGCAAAGAATAAACAAATGAAAAAACTCAAATCAATAACAATACTCTTAATCGCCGGCTTTTTACTGGCAAGCTCCTGCAACAAAGACAATCCCCAGCCGGTTGATAATACGGCAAGGCTCACCTTAAGTTTTTACCATCTCGTGGACAGCCTTCCCATTGATTTTGATACAATGAAATATGTGAATGCAGCCGGAAATCCTTATCTGGTTAGTGAAATCCAATATTTTATTTCGGATGTTACCTTACACAACACAGACGGCACGTATCACTTGCTCGATGCCTGGGAAGATATTCACTATGTGGATACTGACTTATATGAAACCTTTAAATATGTCTTAAAAGACAGTATTCTTCCTGGTACTTATGACAGTCTTATTTTTACATTTGGGATTAGCGAAGAAAAAAACCAGTCTCTAATGTTTGTCAACCCGCCCGAATCTAATATGTTTTGGCCTGAATACCTAGGAGGTGGTTATCATTATTTGAAACTGAACGGTAAATGGAAAGATACTGAAGACATCATTCATCCATATAATTTTCACATGGGAATCGGACAGATTTATGATCCTGAATCGGATGAAATTACAGGATTTGTGCAGAATTATTTTAAAGTGAAATTCCACTATAATCTTGAAATTGAGCCCGGTGATACAATTTTTATTCCTATTGACGTGCATGTTGATCAATGGTTTGAGAATCCCCATGTTTTTGATTTCAATGTTTGGGGTGGCGATATTATGCAGAAGCAGGACGCCATGCAAGTGGCCAAAGAGAACGGTCACAATGTTTTTCAGAAAAGTATGATAATTGGAGATTAGAACGAATGAAAATGCAACATCTTAAACAGATATTTACTTTTAGATTTTCCATAAAACATGGGGCTCTATTATTGGGTTTCTCCATGCTTTTTTTTAACGCTTGTGTTGATGATAATAATATTGATGAAGTTTTTGAAGCAACCCCTTACCAGATTGAAATCCCTTTTGGCTTTCCGACAAAACTAAACATCCCCGAAAACAATCCAATGACAGTTGAAGGCGTGGAACTGGGCAGGTATTTGTTTTATGACGGACGATTGTCGGGGCGCAATCACCCCGATTCATTAATGAGCTGCGCCACCTGTCACCGCCAGGAACGTGCCTTCGAAGCCGGTGTTGACCACCCGGATTTTCCCGGAGGATTTCCACACGGGCTAACCGGTTTGCCAACCCATCACGTGATGCTGCCCATGATTAATCTCGTCTGGAACCATTCTGGCTACGGATGGAACGGATTTTTATATCCTAATAATCCGGAAGAAAACCTGAGAAATATTGAGGATTTTGTCCGCTTGACGGTAATGGCTAAAGATGAAATTGATGGCGATACTTTGCAAACAAGGGAAATGATTCAGTCCATTCCCGGCTACCCTGAACTCTTTAAAAAAGCTTTCGGCAGCGATAAAGTAACCTTTGTCAATATTGGGAAAGCCATTGCACAATTTGTGCGCACACTCATTTCGGCAAATTCTAAATTCGACAAATATATGCGCGGCGAAGTGCAGCTTTCCCAATCGGAATTAAATGGCTACGTTTTGTTTACCACCGAAGAAGGCGCCGATTGCTTTCATTGCCACGGTGGTTTTGGGAATCCGCTTTTTACAACCCATCTGTTCTACAACAATGGAAAAGATACTGAATTCACCGACCCGATGGACCGTTTTCAGATTTCCAAAGACCCCATGGACCATGGAGCGTACAAAGCAACTACCCTTCGGAATATCGAAGTTCAGGGGCCCTATATGCACGACGGTCGTTTTGCGACATTGGAGGAAGTAATAGACTTTTATTCCCACGATTTAAAAGACTCGCCATATATCAATCCTTTGATGCACCACATCAATGATGGCGGCATCCTGCTTACGCCAACAGAAAAAGAGGACTTATTGAACTTTATCAAAACCTTACGGGATGATGATTTTATGACAAATCCTGATTTTGGAAAACCTGGTAAGTTTCCTGATGAAAAGTAATTAATAGAAGTGCCCTATAGGTGATATTGATTAAAATGAATGATCAAATACCCATGTTTTCTTCGTCATATCCTTAAAAGAGATTATTCCAAACTCAAGATTATAGTATAGTTTGTTAACAACATTATCTTCCTGAGGATATTTCATGCCATATGCTTGAGAGAATAGTTTTCCAAGTATTTGGATTTCTGCTTCCAAAACAATATTTGAGTTGATTTCATTAGCCTGGTTTTCTGATACATTCTTTCGATCAACCAATAATGTCAATTGCTGGACTTGGGATTTATTACTCACAGTATTTGTAATACTCAGATAATCGTATTCCTCGTAAGATTGAAAAGCAAGCCTGGTATTGAGAGTGATAAAGAAAGTGCCAAGGCTGTCATTTCTCAATTCAATCCGGCGCTCTTTGGCATTATAATCAAAAAAGACCCTTTGACCTGGATTGCTCTCACAAGTTCCGGCAAATAGATGGGGTCTGATACTGTCGCCCCTGTCAACAATACTGAATATGATTTCCTGATTAAGGGAGTCTCTGAATATAGCCGTTGTTTTACCCAAATAGGTCTGAATGCTGGCAAATGAATTTTGAGTGTAGTTAAGATCACCTTTGTTAACTGTTTCCGGACAGGTTTTGTCTTGCTTATTGCAAGAGAGAAGTACAATTCCCAATAAAAATAATGCAATACTTAATGTTGTTTTCATGTGTGAGTGTATTTGTTGTTAAACAATACGTGTTGTTCAAGAAACAAAAATACCATATAGTTAGTTTAATATTAAGACTTTAACAAACTTTAAGAAAAGGGTGAATTGAAAACTGCACTAGCGCACGAATTTTCGCGTGCTTCGAAACTGCTTAACCAGACATGCGAAAATTCATTCGATAGTTCGAGGAATAGTTTTACTGCCGATACGTATAAAACCGCAGTTCCAAATCATCCAACAGAAATCCCTGTCTATCCTTATTCCAGATGTAGAATTTAATGCTGGATAGATCACCGGTAAAATCCGGAATTTTAAACCCGATATTTCCCTTTCGCCACTGATTTGTGACCTGGTCGGGCAGCCGTTTCATTTTAAAATCCTGCTGACACCAACCGAAAAAGAGGACTTACTGAACTTTATCAAAACCTTACGGGATGATGATTTTATGACAAATCCTGATTTTGCCAAACCAACAAAGTTTCCCAATGAAAAGTAGGTGCACATTTTTGACTGTTCTTTTTACTGCAATTGTTCTCTTTTCCGCCTGTGAAAAGAAAGCATTACCATAAGTATTGATAAAGATGGTAATGTAGCTTTTCCTTGTTATCACTGCAATGCGAGTTTTCCTGACAAAAAGACGCTGGATATGTATTTGCGTTGGGGCGGACTTGGTGAAGGCTATGTTCACAATGTGCTTGGAAAGAAAAAGTAGCTTCGTACTTGTTCTAGTCAACCCGTTCCAAATCCTTTACCGCGGCAAATTGTGCTTCGATTACCCATTCACCGGATTGATTAATAAATCCCCATTTGTCACCTTTCTTGACTGCTGCAAAACCATTTTTGAAATCCCGACCGCCATCATATTCAGGAGCAATTGTCCATTCGCCTTTGTTGTTGTAATAACCTGTTTTTCCTCCTTTTTTACCCCTGGCAAGACCTTCGCTAAAGTCGCCCCAGGTTTCTGTATCTACTGTGAGAATTTCTCCATTTTTATTGGTATAGGCCCATTTTCCTTCAGTTTTAATACGGGCTAATCCGCTGGTGGGATCAAAGTTTTTGGCTGCATCAAATTTGGGCTCAATTACCCATTCACCTTTCTTATTGATATAACCAACTTTTTTGTCACTTCCTTTTGCCCAGGCTAATCCATCATTAAAATAGCCTACAGTAAGAAAATCAGCCTGTATGGCCACTTTTCCTTTGTCATCAATATATCCAAATTGCTTAGCGCTGTTCGTAAAAGGAGCGAGGCCATCTGAAAATTGTTTGATATCAATAAATTCTGCCCCGGAAATTTCAATTTCCTCTCCGCTTTTATTAACCACAAAAAATGCATCTCCACTTTTCGCAATGGCAAAACCACTATTGAATATACTTACTTTATCATATTTCAATTCGATCGCGACTTCCCCCTGGGAATTTAGAAATCCCCATTTTTTATTTTTAACCACAGCAACCATTCCCTCGTTGTATCCCTGGAGTCCACCAATACCTATAAAACCTTCAATCATTTTGAATCCCGTAATTTCAGTCGTCATTTCTTCACCTTTGGTATTGATGAATAGAAACTGTTTTGATTCATAAATTGGTGCCAATCCGTTTTCTGCATATTTATAGCACTTCTTATATTTTGCAGCGATAGTTATTTCTCCATTTTGATTGGCATATCCCCATAATTTTTCTCCATAAGGTTTTACCTGTGTAATGTAGGTTTGTGCCATTGCCCCGATAGACATTGCAAAACTTAGCGTAATAATAATTAATGTTTTCATGTTTTTTTGTTTTGAACTATTGAAATAATTTTCTTTCAAAAGTAAAAATTATTTAAATGTCTAATTAAAATATCTTGCTCACCCGCTCTTTTATTTATTGTATATTGTGTTTCTTTGTCAAAGAAAAAACGGGAAATGAAAAAAACAATAATTGTTCTACTTTTTATACTAGCGATTTCTTCTATCGGTTTATCCCAATCGTTTTATGAGTTTACTGTGAAAGACATTGATGGCAATGATTATTCTTTTGCACAGTTAAAAGGAAAAAAAGTAATGGTAATCAATGTAGCTTCAAAATGTGGTTTTACGCCGCAATACGAAGATCTACAGGATCTTTATGAGAAATACAAAGACAAGGATTTTATTATTATCGGGTTTCCGGCTAACAATTTTAAGGAACAAGAGCCCGGGACGAATGAAGAAATTAAATCTTTTTGCAGCCTTGAATATGGGGTGACTTTTCCGATGATGGCAAAAATATCTGTCAAAGGTGACGACATGGATGTTGTTTACCAATGGTTAACCAATAAAGAGCTAAACCACAAAACAAACTCTTCGGTTAAGTGGAATTTTCAAAAATACCTGATTAGTAGGGAAGGAGAACTTGAACATGTTATCAATCCCTGGGTAAATCCTGATAACAATAGAATTCTGAAGTGGATTGAGGAATAGAATTAAACATGAAAAAATATATTTTCCCCTTTATTGTCACAATGATTGTTTTTCATTTGGCCGGATTTTATCCGACAGATTGTTCTTCAGCATGTGGAAAATTGACCTATCAAATTCCTGATGAGCAAATCGACAAAGAAAACTGTAGATGTAAAGGTTTTCCGCTATATGGTAAAATTCAGTTTGTCGAATCATTTCCAGATATTAAAGTTCAGATTGTTGATGCATTTCCTGACTTGAAAGTAAAACTTGTTGAGTCGTTTCCTGGCGATTGTGGCGAATGGCAAATCGTAGAATCATTTCCAGATGTAAAAATCCAGATCGTAGAATCTTTCCCCGATATAAAGGTGCAATTTGTTGAATCGTTTCCGGGAGTTTCAAATTAAACATTTGATGGTTTTATATTACCGCTTCAATAAATAATTATTTTTGCCGCGCAAATCAAAAATCTTTAACAATTAGGAGTTATGAAAGTTAGTAAGAATAAAGTAGTTACACTCACATATGCACTGCGTTTAAATGATGAAAAAGGAGAACTTATCCAGGAGGTTCCAGCCGAAAGACCTTTTGTTCATTTATTTGGTGTAGGTAATTTGTTGCCTGCATTTGAAAAAAACCTGGACAGTTTAGAACCTGGCGATACATTTGGATTCTATTTATCTTCTGACGATGCTTATGGTAAACAATCTGATGAGGCCATCATTGAACTTGAAAAAGAGATTTTTGAAATTGACGGAAAGATTGATGAAGAAATGCTTGCAGTTGGTAAAATGTTAAGCATGCAAGATCAGAATGGTAATCCGTTGGAAGGCAGGGTGCTGGCCATCAAAGAAAAGAAGGTTATTATGGATTTTAACCATCCGCTTGCCGGTGAAAACCTCTATTTTTTAGGTAAAATTATTGATGTTCGCGATGCATCCAAAGAAGAGATGGATCATAGGCATGTGCATGGTGACGGTGGACATCACCATTAAGTTTGAGATTAAAATACGTTTACCTGGCATACAGTAAAAACACTGTTGGCTTTTTGTGAAAGTCAACAGTTTCTTTTTTCCATTCAGCAACGGTTAGGCTTTTAATACTTTCTGATTCAAGACTAATATTTGTCGCTATACAGATACTGGTTTGTAGCTTGCAGTTTTTCAACAAGCTATCCAACATTTGCCTGTTGCGGTAGGGGGTTTCAATAAAAATATGTGTTTGGTCAAACTTGCCCGAACTGGCCTCAATCTCCTTAATTTTTCTACCCAATTGATTGCCTTCAACGGGAAGGTAACCATGAAAACAAAATTTCTGTCCGTTAAAACCGGAGGCCATTAATGCCAGAATAATTGAATTTGGCCCAATCAGGGGAACAACCTGAATCCCATTTTTATGCGCAAGGCTAACGATACTTGCACCCGGGTCGGCTACGCAGGGCGTTCCTGCTTCCGAAATCAGGCCAATGGATTTGCCATCTTTTGCCGATTGTAAATATTCATGAATCGCATTTTCATCTGTATATTTATTCAGCTCAAAAAAAACCAAATCGTCAATTGCTTTGGGATGTTTTGCTTTTATCAGAAACCTGCGGGCTGTACGCAACTGTTCAACGATAAACACATCCAGGCTATGAATAACACTCAAATTATAATCGGGAATTACCTTACTAATTGTGTCAAGATTTCCCAAAGTTGTGGGGATAAGGAATAGTTTTCCTTTTTTGCGATTGTCTTTGTGTTTTGTTGGATCTTGCATTTCTCAGAAGGGTAATTGTTTTAAATCAATATTTCCACCGGATAAAATAATTCCAATTCGTTTGGTTTTTGCAGCTACTTTGTTTTCCAGCAAAGCTGCAAAGGGAACTGCAGCAGAAGGTTCGACGACAATCTTCATTCGTTCAAAAAGTAAGCGCATTGCAGCAACAATAGAAGATTCGGAAACAGTAACTATATCTTTTACATATTGTTGAATAATGGGAAAGTTCCTTTTTCCGAGAGAAGTAAGCAATCCATCGGCAATAGTTTCAGGATTTACAGAAGGGATTATTTTCCCTGTTTTAAACGAACGCAAGGCATCATCGGCTCCTGAAGGCTCACAGGCAATCACCTCTGTCTTTTCTGAAAGATAATGAGTTGTCAGTGCTGTTCCGCTCAGTAATCCACCACCGCCAACCGGACATAAAATTAAATCCAGATTATTTACATCTTCCAACAGTTCTTTTGCTGCTGTTGCCTGGCCTGCAATAATGCTAAAATTATCGTATGGGTGAACCTCAAAGGCCTTTGTGTTGTCGATTACTTTTTGCAGTGTTTCTTCCCTGTCTTTCAGTGTAGGTTTGCAAAAGGTAATGTGGCCACTATACTGTTTTACTGCATCAATTTTAACCTGCGGAGAATTAGATGGCATGACTATAAAAGCCGGAATGTTTCTAATAGAAGCTGCTCGGGCCAGTGCCTGTGCATGGTTGCCTGATGAATGAGTTGCCACACCTTTTTTTGCTTCGGCATCAGAAAGTGACATTACTACATACACTGCACCCCTGGATTTAAAAGCACCGGCTTTTTGAAAGTTCTCACATTTGAAAAACAATTCTGCACCAATCAGCTTGTTGAATGTTTCAGAAGTAAGCACCGGTGTCCGGTGAATATAAGGCTGAATTATTTCAGAGGCTCGAAGTATATCGGATTTGCCAGGAATTTTTATCAACACCTCACTTACTTTAGTTTGCTTGAATGTTTTCTGCAATCTTTGTTGTGGCCTTGTCCAATATTTCAAATATGACATGACAATTGTACTCGCCTTGTGAATAGGGGTCAGGCACCGTTTCATTTTTACCGGGATGCAATACATTTAATAAATAATCGATCTTCTTAATATCAGATTTATTCCTTGTCAGATCTTTTACATCACGGTAATTTTGCATATCCATCACATAAATCTTATCGAATTTATCAAAATCATCTTTAACAAATATCCGTGCACGCCCACTTACTTCAATACCATATTTTTCTGCTGTTTTGATTGCTCTTTTATCAGGAGGTTCATTAATGGTATACGATTCAAAGCCTGCCGAATCAACAAGTCCGTCAATGTTGTTTTCTTCAAATTTCTTTTTTAAAAGTCCTACAGCCATTGGAGACCTACAGACATTACCCATACATACAAACAATATATTCATTATAGAAAAGAATTAGTATTTATTTCAAAAAATAAAGGTACTGCTTTTTAATGCGAAAAGCAAGTTTCTTAGCAAGAATTTCCCTAAAAGCAATTTCAAAAAAGAAAAAGGCGAGGTGTTAAAGCTTCAGTTTTTTGTCAATATCTTCAACATAAACCCTGAATTGCTTATCGGTTTCGAGTAAGTTATTGACTGTCCTGCAAGCGTGCAGAACTGTTGCATGATCTTTATTTCCGCAATGCAGCCCGATAGTTGCCAGTGAACTCTTGGTGTGTTTTTTTGAGAAAAACATGGCTAATTGTCTGGCCTGCACAATTTCGCGTTTACGGGTTTTGGAATTTATAAGGTCGAGGGGCATACTAAAATAGTCGCAAACAACCTTTTGAATGTAGTCAATTGAGATTTCCCGTGTTGTACTTTTCACGAACTTATCAATCATTTGTTTAGCCAACTCAAGTGTGATGGCCTTTTTGTTCAGGGTAGCCTGTGCAAGAATGGAAATGAGTGCGCCTTCCATTTCACGAATATTTGTTGTAATACTAAAGGCAAGGTACTCCACAACTTCATTTGGCATTTCAATACCATCTTTGTGCAATTTTTTCTTTAGGATGGCAATACGGGTTTCCAGGTCAGGGACTTGAAGATCAGCTGCCAGTCCCCATTTAAAGCGTGAGAGCAAGCGAGGCTCCATTCCTTTAAGTTCAACAGGCGGTTTGTCAGAAGTGAGAATAATCTGTTTGTTGTTTTGGTGAAGATGGTTAAAAACATGGAAGAAAATATCTTGTGTTTTTTCTTTTCCAGCCAGGAACTGAATATCGTCAATCATTAGTACATCAATCATCTGATAGAAATGAATGAAATCGTTTTGGTTGTTATTTCTAACCGAATCGATGTATTGATTAATAAATTCGTTTGCTTTCACGTAGAGTACAATCTTCTCGGGAAAATTA